>QHVW01000179.1 GCA_003223675.1 Acidobacteriota bacterium | reverse complement strand
ACGCCATCCTCTACGAGGATCTCCAGCCGGTGTTCGCCGACGTCGACGAGCACCTCTGCCTCGATCCGCGCTCGGCCGCCGAGCGGATCACCCCGCGCACGCGCGCCGTCTGCTTCGTCGGCCTGGGGGGGAACGCCGGGCGCTACGAGGAGATCCGCGATCTCTGCCGCGAGCGGGGCCTGCGCCTGATCCTCGACGCGGCGCACATGGCGGGCACCGGCATCCACGGCCGCCAGGCGGGCTGGGACGCCGACGCCGCCGTCTTCTCCTTCCAGGCGGTGAAGAACCTCCCCACCGCCGACTCCGGGATGATCTGCTTCGCCGATCCCGCGCTCGACGAGGAGGTCCGCAAGTGGACCTGGCTGGGGATCAACAAGGACACCTACGCCCGCACCCTCCAGGGGGGCACCTACAAGTGGCTCTACGACGTCGAGCACGTCGGCTACAAGTACCACGGCAATTCGATCATGGCCGCCCTGGGGCTGGTGTCGATCCGCTATCTGGAGGAGGACAACGAGCACCGCCGCCGGCTGGCCGCCTGGTACGACGAGGATCTGGCGAATATCCCCGGGGTTCCCGGCGTGGAGACCGTGCCCATGCGCGAAGGCACCGTCCCGTCGCGCCATCTCTATCAGGTGCTGGTGGACGACCGCGATGAAGTGATGGCCGGCATGAACCGCCGCAACGTCTTTCCGGGCGTCCACTACCGGGACAACACCCTCTACCGGATGTACGCCCACGGCGACGGCACCTGCCCCGCGGCGCGCCGGGCGAGCGAGCGGCTGATCTCGCTGCCGATGCACCTGCGGCTGGGCCGCGAGGAGGTCCGGCGCGTGGCCGCGGCGCTGCGCGAGGCTATCTCCGAACGGACGGCCGAGCGGGGTCAGGCTTGAACGGGGAACAACCGGGTGAAGGCCAGCCCCGGGCTCCCCTCCCGGCGGCGCAGGGCGTAGGCCCGGCAACCGGCGCCGAGGATGCCCACCTCGAGGTCGAGCGCGGCGTCCGGGAGATGCTCCCGGATCTGCCCGAGGAGGTAGTCGTGGGAGTATTGACGGTGGAGGAAGCGGGCGCCGAGGATCTCTTCCTGGCTCTCGACGACGCCACCGTCCTCATCGGCGGCGGGCCAGACGGTGAAGATCGCCGTCCGCCGGGCCACCCGCACCAGCTCGCGCAGGAACGGGCCGATCTCCGGCAGGTGCCCCACCACCTCGAAGGCGAGGGAGACGTCGAAGGCGCCGTCCGCGAATTCCAGGCCGTAGCCGTCCCCGGCCAGGAAGCGGGCGCGGGGAAACCTCTCCCGGCCGATCGCCAGCATCCGCTCCGACAGGTCGACGCCGGTATAGCGCTCGTTCGCCACCAGCCGGGGGACCAGACGCTCGTAGATCCGCCCCGTGCCGCAGCCGACCTCCAGGACGTCGAGGTCCGGCGCCGGGAGATAGCGCGTGCAGAGGGCCGCCAGGAGGTCCCGATGGGCCTTCTCGGCCGGGCTCTCCGCCCAGTAGGATTCGATCGCCTCGGCGACCCCTTGCACGTCCCAGAGCTGCCAGTCCGCCGTCCTCACGCCGGCTAGTCTAGCGTCATGCTCTTCGCCCGCGACTTCCTGGCCGACCAGCGGGTCTTCCGTGCTCCCGGAGCTCCGGAGCGGCCGGCGGTCTCGGTGATCCTGCCGACCTGGAGGCGTTGTGCCGGGGGGCTCCTCCAGCGCGCCGCCGGGAGCGTCCTCTCGCAGGGGTTCGGCGACCTCGAGCTGATCGTGGTGGACGACGGCTCGACTGACGGCACCGCCGACCTCCTGGCGGAGATCCAGGCAGCCGATGCGCGGCTGGTCCACGTCCGCCACGAGCTCAATTGCGGTCTCCCCGCCCTGCGGGTCAACGAGGGGATCGAGCTGGCGCGCGGACACTTCGTCGCCTTCCAGTTCGACGACGACGAGTGGCTGGAGGGGGGCCTGGAGGCGCTGGTGGCCGCGGCCCGGGAGACGGCCGAGCCCTCCCTGGTCTGCGGCGCCTCTCTGCTGGTGGGCCCCGGGGAGGAGGAGCGGGAGCTCCCCGGCACCGCCGTCAACCTGCTCACCCTCTCCTTCCAGAACCGCATCGCCAACAACGCCGCGCTCCTCCCCCGCGCCGCCTTCGAGATCTGCGGGCTCTACGACCCGCACGTGGGGATGCGCCGCTTCTGCGACTGGGACCTCTGGCTCCGCTGCGCCCACCGGCTGCCCATCGTGGCCGTGGACCGCCGGGTGAGCAAGGCCTACGTGGCCTCGGACGGCGCCGCGATCGGCGTCACGGCCCCCGCCGACCTCCCCCTTTTCCGCTACCTGAATGCCATCCCCCGCGACCACCTGCTGGCGCCCGGGTGCTGGCGCGATTATGAGATCGACGGCTTGGCGGTCGCCGAGGTGGAGGTGCCGCGGGACCTCCGCAGGCGTCTGGACGAGGAGCACGTGCGGCCGTTCCACCGCCGGCTCCGCCACGCCTTCCCCCGGCTCTCCCCGCCGCCGTCGCCCCCCGCCCCGCCGGTACGCAGCCTGGTCTACACGATCGACGCCTACTATCCGTCGGTCGAGCTCTGCATGGGGCATTACGACTCGCTGTCCTACCACCGGGGGCTGGCCAAGATGTGGTACCAGCCGCTCTTCCAGATCGGCGGGCACTGGGGGCGGGACCTGGATCTGCTGCTGCTGATCCGCACCACCATGGAACCGGCCGTGACGGTGGCCAGGGACGGCCTGGAGGCCGGCATCCCCGTCGGCTATTACCTGGACGACGACCTCCTCTCGCTGTACGAGCTCGGGCCGCCGTACGACGTCCTGGGGCCCGGCACGCCGCGCCACGCGAGCATGATCGAGCAGCTCCAGCGGGTGGACGCGGTGTGGGCCACGCGGCCGCTGATCGCCGAATCGGTCCGCCCGCACAATCCGCGCATCCTGCCTCACAACGGCTCGGTCCCCGCGGCCTGGCTGCCGGCCGCGCTCCGCCCGCGCGGCGCGGACGGGCCGGTGCGGATCGGCTACGTGGGCGGCGGCTTCCGGATCGCGGAATTCAGCCGTCTCTGGGAGGCCCTGCGCCGGCTCGCCGCCGAATTCGGCGACCGGCTGATCTTCGAATTCTGGGGGATCGACGTCAGCTCGCTGCCGCCGCTCGCTTCGCCCGTGGAGCAGCGGCCGTACGTCCACAGCTATCACCTTTTCATGCAACGGCTGCGCGAGCCGCGCTTCGACGTCCTGCTCACGCCGCTGAATGACCATCCGCGCTCGCACCGCGCCAAGACCGAGAACAAGTACTACCACACGGCGGTGGCGGGGGCCCTCGGCGTCTTCTCGGACGTGCCGCCCTACGCCCCCCTCCCCCACGGCGTGACCTGCCTCAAGACCGCCAACGATCCGGACGCCTGGTACGCGGCCGTCCGCGAGGCGGTCACCATGCCGGCGGAACGCTTCGATCGGATGCGCCGGCGGATGCTGGAGCACGTCCGCCTGGAGTACACGGAGGAGGTGCAGATCCACCTCCACGAGGCGGCCGTGCGGGCCACGGAATTCCACGCCGCCACCCGCGGACACAGGGCGGAGGACGGCCGCCCCCGCGTCCGCCACCCATCTCCCGGCGCGGCGGAGATCGCCAAGGAGTATGGCGTCGAGGTGATCGAAGGGCCGGGTGAGGCGGCCGTCACCGTGGAGGCGCCGGCACCCTTCTGGGTGCGGAAGGAGGTCTTCGACCGCGGCCTGCGCCGGATCCTCGCAGGGGAGGACGCGGACATCCTGGTCGACCGGTCGGAGTCCGCCGAGATGCCGGCCGCGCTCTGGGAGGCCCTGGCCGGCGGCACGGTGGTGGTCTCCAATTCCCCCGGCGCCCGCGAATTCCTGGTGGACGGCGTCACGGCGGTGCTCTTCGAGGGGGATTCCGAGGAGGCCGTGGAGCGGGCGCGCGCCGCGCGCGTCCGGCTCCAGAGGAACGGCTGGATGCTGGCCCGGAGCGAGGTCCACCCCCAGCGGGCCGCCAGCGAGCTGTTCGCGCTCTATAACCGTGCTCTTCGCGAGCCGGCGGTGGTGGAGCCTCCTCCACTCCCCCCGCCGTCCCGGCGCGAGCGGCTGCGCGACACGGCGAAAAAGGCCGGGATCTACCGTCCCCTCTCCCGCCTCTACTGGGCCGGGCGGCGCAAGCGGGTGCTGGTCACCTACGAGAGCTACATCGCCTCGATCCACCTCTACTGGGACCACGCCAGGCCCGCTCTGGAGGCCGCCACCGGCCGCTCCTGGCTGCTGCTGCCCGCCGCCGAGGTGCCGCTGGAGGACCTCTACAGCTTCCACGCCGTGATCGTGGCGCGGGGGATCTCGCAAGGGAGCCTGGAGATCCTCCGGGCCGGCAGGCGCTTCGGCTGCCGCACGGTCTACGATACCGATGACAACCTTTTGTTGATCGATCAGGCGTTCTCCGATCCCGAGAACCCCTGGCGCCGGATCTTCGGCGAGGCCCGGCCGGAGATCGAGGCGATGCTCCGCGAGGCGGACGTGGTGAAGCTCTACGGCGAGCCGGCCGTCCCCTCCTTCCTCCCCTATAACTCAAGGATCGCGGTGATCCGTCCGTACCAGATCCTCGACGGCGAGGAGCCGCCGCCGCCTCCGGAGGGCCGGCCGGTCACCGTGGGCTTCCTGGGGAGCTACTTCAAGGACGACGAATTCGCGCCCGTGGTGGCGGCGATCCAGCGCATTCTTCAGGAGGGGCAGGAAGGGCACCCCCTCCGCTTCGAATTCTTCGGTTTTCTCCCCAAGGCGCTGGAAGGGCGGCCCGGGATCTCCCACGTGCCCTGGCGCTCCTCCTACCCCGAGTACCGGCGGGCCCTGGCCGGGCTCGGCTGGGAGATCGGCCTGGCGCCGCTGCGGAATCTCGAATTCAACCGCGGCAAGAACAACGCGAAATACCGCGAATACGCCGCGGCCGGCATCGCCGGCATCTATTCGGACGCCGAGGTCTACCGCACCACGGTGGCCCACCGCCGGACCGGTCTGGTGGTGCCGCACGCCAGCGAGCAGGCCTGGTATGAGGCCATCCTGGAGCTGGCGGGGGACGCGGATCTCAGGGCTTCGATCCGCCGAAACGCCTTCGCAGACCTGCGAGCCAACTACCGGCAGGAGGAGTATGTGGCGGCGGTGGCGGCTCTGCTGGAGGGGCCGCTGCTTCCCGGGCGCGGGTGAGCAACTCGCCCACCAAGAAACCGACGACCGGCGCCCGCGGCTCGCGCCCCTCTTCGGGTGCGGCGAGGAGCTCGCGGTAGATCTCCTCCATGCCGCGCGCCGTGGCCTCCAGGCTGAAGGCGCGGGCCCGCGTGGCGGCGGCGGCGCCCAGGCGCCGCGCCCTCGCCGGGTCTCCCAGCACGCGGCGTAGCGCCGCGGCCAAGGCGGGCGGGTGCTGCGGCGGCACCAGCAGCCCCGAGACGCCGTCCTCGATCAGCTCCTCCGGCCCGCCGCAGAGGGTGGCCACCACCGGCAGCCCCACCGCCATGGCTTCCAGGATGGCCAGCCCGAACCCCTCCGAGTGGGAGGGGTGGACCAGCGCCGTGGAGATGGAGAGGAGATCGCGGATCTATCCAGAGCCCGCCGCGCCGCCGCCTCCACCAGGTCGAGCTGCCCCTTGCGCCGTTGAATGCCGCCCACGCACGCCACCACCCGCGCCGTCTCCGCCAGCCCGTACCGCGCGCGGATGGCTCCGGGATCAGCCACCGGCCGGGCCAGGAAGCGGTCGAGATCGAAGCCGTCGTAGATCACGCGCAGGGAAGCCTCCTGCCCGCAGCCCTGCGCTGTTTGCCGCCTCACCCCCTCGGAGACGCAGACGATCGTGGAGGCCAGCCAGCTCATGACCAAGAAGAAGAAGCAGGTGTCGTCGAAATACGCCGGCGGAAAGCCGCCGCCGAAGAGGCCCCGGCTGTGCCAGACGTGCGGCAATTCCAATCGGGCCGCGGCGAGCGCCCCCTCCAGGGTGACGATGGTGTTGGTGTGGACGAGATCGATCCGCTCCCGGACCAGCCAATTTTCCAGGGCCGCCGCGCGCTCCTCCAGGCCTTCGAGCTGCGCCAGGAACCGTTCGGGGCTCCAGTGCGTGGCCGGAATCCACCAGGCCAGCGGCAACACGTGCACGGGGATCGACAGCGCCTCGACCTCGGCGCGTAGCGGCCCCTCCTCCGGCAGCACCACCAGCGGCTCGATCCGGCTCCGGTCGAGCGCCGAGAGGAGACGCACCAGAGCCATCTCGCTGCCCACTCCGGATTGATGGGAGAGATAGGCGATCCGCGTCACGCTCATTTCGCCACCTCGCGCAGCATCGCCAGGAATGCCGGCATCACCCGCTCCGTGGCAAAGCGCTCGCGCACCTGGGCCAGGGCACGTTCGGCGATCCGCCGGCGCAGCTCCGGATCGGCGTAAAGCCGCTCCAGGGCCGCCTCCCAGTCCTCCTCCCGGTTCTCCACCAGCAGGCCGGTTTCGCCGTCCACCACGAGGTCAGTATAGGGCGGCACCCGCGAGTAGATCCCGGCCGCGCCCACCGCCGCCGATTCGAGATATTTGATGGGGATCTTGGAGGCCGAGAAACGTGAGGCGTCGAGCGGCGCGATCAGCACGTCCGGCCGCCGCGCCGCGAGGTCCTGGGCGTAGGCCGCGTAGTCGTGACGCCAGGGGACGAAGGCCAGCCGCTCCGGATTGATCCCACGCAGCTCCTCCGGCACCTCGTGGGCCATCACCAGCAATCGAGCATCCAAATGGCGGTCGAGGAAGCGGGCGAGGCCCCGGAAGCCGGACGCCTCGAAACGCGGCGAGCCCGCGAATCCCACCACGAAGCCCGGCTCGCGCGGGGCCTCCGGAGCGGCGAAAAAGGAGAGCTCGACGTTGGGCGGCAGGCGCACCACCCGCCGCGCCCAGGGCCGCACCTCGGCCTCCAGCACCGGGTTGAAGACCAGCACCGCGTCCGCCCGCCGCAGGCTGTCCAGGAAGACCTCGAAGCTCGGCTTGCCCGGGGTGAAGAGCCGCTCGAAACGGGGGAATTCCTGGCCCGCGGCGATCCAGTTATCGTCGATCATCACCCGCGCCGGAATCCCCCGCTCGCGGCAGGTGTCGAGCAGCCCTGAGACCTCCGGGAAGCGCGGACGGCTGAAAACGGCGAGATCGCACCCCGCGAGGTCGCCGGGCCCGCAGCGCTCGTAGAGAAGGGTTTTCCAGGTGAGCGCCCCGGAGCCGATCGAGCGCTGGAAAAAGTTGTAGAAGAAGATCTGATTCTGGTGCGCGTCATGGAGCCCGGAGAGGAGAGTGATCCGCAATCCCTGGAGATCCCGCTGGAAATCCTCCGCCGTGCCCGCCCCCTCCCGCGCCACCCGGCGCGCCGCAAGGTCGGGATCGCCCGTTTCGGAGCGGAACGGGAACGTCCGCCAATCCCAGGCCGCTGGAGCGGGCGCGGCCGGCACGTGGATCAGGCGCCCCCGGCGGCTCAGGCGGAGGGTGAGGTCCCACCAGAAGCCCCGCTGGAGGAGCGGCGAAGGATCCCAGCGAGTGCCGGCCTCCCGGGCGAGCAGACAGTTGTGCATGGGGATGAGATCGGCCATCTGGAGCCACCCGTGCTGCACCGGATGGAAGAGCCCCTCCGGCGGCGCCAGAAGGTCGCCGTAGACCAGGTCCCCCGCGGCCGCGGCCCGCAGGCGCCGGAGGCCTTCTCCGTTCACCCCACACCCCGGCCAGAGGAACGCCGCCCAGGGGTGTGGCGAGCTCGCGAGCCCTCGCGCGTAGAGGATCTGCGGCAGGTCCGTGGGCTCCGGCAGCACGATCTCCCGGCGGCTCGGGAACTGGCGCCGCCAGGGCCGCAGCCAGCGCTCCCACTCCCGCCCGTCCACCAGGAAGGTGACGCAGGCCTCGGGGAGCTCCGCGCGCAGCCGCTCCAGCGTGCCGGCGAGCGCCTCCCCCACCGCCTCCGGATTCCCCCCGGCCCAGACGAGGAGGTCGACGTCCCAGCCGGGACGGACGGCGGCGGGCCGGCGAAAGAGGCGCATAGGCATCTGGATGCTAGTACACAGTGGGTCTGGAAGGACGGGCTTCTGTAGGGGCGGCCCTGTGTGGCCGCCCTGGGTGGGGGGATTTTGCGGGATCGGAGATCTCCCCCACCCAGGGCGGCCACATAGGGCCGCCCCTACAGAGACATCAGGGTATCTGCAACTGACAATCCTTGACACATTCGCGGTCACTAATTGGCGATCTACGCTCTCTTCTTTCCCCTAACTCCTTTATTTTCAACAAAAGGGGCGCAGGTATGAAGCTTGCTCATGGAGGGAGCCAGCGTATGTCTTTCAATTAGGTTGGCTGTTAGCTCTCCGAAGGCGGCGGGTGAGGTTGGCACCCGCCGCCGGGCTCTTCGAAAGCGGGGCGGGAGAGCGCACCGAGGTGAGGTCTTGAAGAGCTGATGTCCAGGTCGTACCCGCGTGTGCAGTCCCTGGGCCGGAGAGCCTCGCTCTTCTCTATCGCCATATTGCTATTTTCAAACGCCTGGGCCCAGTCGGGGACCTCCACCGTGGAGAGCCCCACCATGACCTTCTCGACCCCCGGCACCAAGCAGGTCACCCTGCAGGCCTGCAACGCCAGCGGCTGCAGCACCACGATGCAGACCGTGGTCGTGCTCGATCCGCTGCCCAAGGTCCTCAGCTCCAGCATCCCCCCTCTGGTGGGCACGGGCCAGACGGTGACCCTCCAGGACAGCGCGTCCGGCCGGCCTCCCCTGACCCACACGTGGATCTTCTCCAGCCTCCTGCCCGACATCGTGGTGACCGGCTCGCCGGCGTCCTGGACGGCGCCTCTCCTCCCCGGCGACTACCAGGCCCACCTGGAGGTGAGCAACGTCGACGGCCTGGCCAGCACGGCGCCGGTGACGGTGAAGGTGCGCTCCTACACCTTCGCCGACGTGCCGCCCACCTACTGGGTGTGGAATTTCATCGAGAACCTCTGGGCGCACGGCGTGCCCACCACCTGCGGGAGCTCGCCGCTCAGTTTCTGCCCGGACGCGCCGATGACCCGCGGCGACATGGCGATCTTCCTGCTGCGCGCCAAGGAGGGGGGCTCCTACGTGCCGCCCCCCTGCGTCACGGCGGCCTTCGCCGACGTGCCCTGCTCCGACCCGCTCGCCCCATGGATCAACGAGCTGGTGCGGCGGGGGGTGACGGCCGGCTGCGGCGGCGGCAACTACTGCCCCGGCAACCCCGTGACGCGCGACCAGATGGCGGTCTTCCTCGTCCTCACCGCGCGGGGCCCCGGCTACAACCCGGACCGCACCTGCCCGCCGGCTCCCTTCGGAGACGTGCCCTGCACCACCCCCTTCTATCCGTGGGTCAAGGAGCTGGTGAGCCTGGGCGTGACCGCCGGCTGCGGCGGCGGCTCCTACTGCCCCGGGACCGTGGTGACGCGGGCCCAGATGTCGGTCTTCCTCTCGGTGATGTTCGGCTTGATGCCGTCGCCGCCTTAGTAGGGGCGGCCCTATGTGGCCGCCTTGGGGGGGGTGAACCGGGTGCGCTTTTTGCTGTACATACGTCTCATGAAAAACCCAAGGATCGCCCTCCTTGCCGGGCTGGCCCTCCTCGGCCTCGGGACCTGGAGCCCCGCCACCGCCACGCCCGGCACCTTCGTCACCATCGTCCAGGTCACCAACGGCCTTCCGGACGCGATCGGCGTCGTCAACGCCGGCGACGGCTCGGGCCGGCTCTTCATCGTGCAGCAGACCGGCCAGATCCGGATCTGGACCGGGTCTCAGGTCCTGGCCACCCCGTTCCTCAGCACCGCGGGGATCAGCACGTCCTGCACCAGCGGCAATTGCGGGGAGCGGGGGCTGCTCGGGATCGCCTTCCATCCGAGCTACAAGACGAACGGGTTTTTCTACGTCTACTACACGCGGCAGAGCGACGGCGCCATCGAGATCGCCCGCTATCACGTGTCGGCCAACCCCAACGTGGCGGACGCGGCCAGCGCCCTCGTCCTGATCACCATCCCCCATCCCAGCTTCGCCAACCACAACGGCGGCCAGCTCGCCTTCGGGCCGGACGGCTACCTGTACGCCGGCACCGGGGACGGCGGCAGCGGCGGCGACCCCAATGGGAACGGGCAGAACATCAACGCGCTCCTCGGCAAGCTCCTGCGCATCGACGTCGACCACGGCTCCCCCTACGCCATCCCGCCCACCAACCCGTTCGCCACGGCACCCCCCGGCGCCGGCGCGCACGAGATCTGGGCCTACGGCCTGCGCAACCCCTGGCGCTTCAGCTTCGACCGCGCGAACGGCGACCTCTACATCGGCGACGTGGGCCAGAACCTCTATGAGGAGGTCGACTACCAAGCCGCGGGAGCCGCCGACGCGGCGGGCCGGAACTACGGCTGGAACTGCCGCGAGGGCTTCCACCCCTTCAGCACGAGCACCAGTTGCAACTCGATCACCGCGGTCGACCCGGTGCTCGAATATCCCCACAACCCGGAGTGCTCGATCACCGGCGGCTTCGTGTTCCGCAACCTGCCGGCCCACAGCCTGACCGGCCACTATTTCTACGGCGACTACTGCTCCGGCCGCATCTGGGCCGCGAGCCACAGCGGCGCCACCTGGACGAGCACGCAGCAATTCGACACCGCGTTCAACATCACCAGCTTCGGCCAGGGGGAGACCGGGCGGATCTACCTCACCGATCCCACCAGCCAGACTCTCCAGTGGCTCGCCCCTTACACCTACGCGGACGTGGCTCCCACCTACTTCGCGTGGCGCTTCGTGGAGGCGGTCTCCAGCCACGGGATCATCCCCGGGTGCGGCGGCGACAATTTCTGTCCAGCGGGGCTCATCACGCGCGGGGAGATGGCGATGTTCCTGCTGCTGGCCAAGGAGGGATCGGCCTACCTGCCGCCCGCCTGCACCACCCCCCTCTTCGCGGACGTGCCCTGCTCCGACCCGCTCGCTCCCTGGATCAACGAGGTGGCCCGGCGCGGCATCACCGCCGGCTGCGGCGGCGGCAACTACTGCCCCGGCGCGCAGGTGACGCGCAGCCAGATGGCCGTCTTCCTGCTGGCCACCCTGCAGGGCCCGGGTTACACCCCGCCCGCCTGTCCTCCGAGCTCGTTCACCGACGTGCCGGCGGGGAGCCCCTTCTGTCCGTGGGTGAACGAGATCGCCGCCCGCGGCATCACCGCCGGCTGCGGCGGCGGCGGCTTCTGCCCGGAAAACCTGGTGAGCCGGGGGGAGATGTCGGTCTTCCTCGCCACCACCTTCAGCGTGCCGGCGCCGTAAAAAATTGTAGGGGCGGCCCTATGTGGCCGCCCTGGGTGGGGGGATTCGGTGATAGCGCGGAGGCAGGGCGCCCACACAGGGGCGCCCCTACAGGAAAGCCCTTACGGCCCCACCGCGTGGGTCGGAATCCCGAACGTCGTCGCCAGGAACACCGACATCTGGCCGCGCAGCACCAGCGACTCCGGGCAGAAGTTGCCGCCGCCGCAGCCGGCGGTGATCCCCTTGGCCGCCACCTGGTTGATCCAGCCGCAGAAGGGGCTCGACGTCGGCACGTCGGCGAACGACGACGGCGGGCAGGGGGCCGCCGGGAAGCCCCGCGCCACCATCAGGAAGACCGACATCTGCGAGCGGGTCACGGTGCCGTCCGGGCAGAAGACGCCGGCGGCGCAGCCGCTGGTGATCCCTTCCCGCGCGATCTCGTAGATCCAGGCCGCGTAGGGGTTCGAGCAGGGGACGTCGCTGAACGTCGCCGTGGTGCAGGGGGGCGGGGTGTAGCTCGCCCCGTTCTTGGCCAGCAACAGGAACTGGGCCATCTCCTTGCGGGTGATCGCGCCGTTGGGGCAGAAGGAGCCGACGCCGCAGTCCGGGATCACCTCGGCCGCGTAGATCCCCTGGATGAAGGGGAAGAACGGGCTGGTCGTGTCGGCGTCGCTGAACGGGAGGGCCGGGCCGATGTAGCTGCTGCGCTGGGAGGCGAAGTCGTCCAGGCGGAACGAGCCCGACGCATTGCCGTCCAGGCCGGACACGGCCCCCCAGCGCACGTAGTTGATCGTCTCCGTGTCGTTGGTGAGCGCGGTGAGCCCCGTCGTCTGCGCCTTGCCGTCCACCCACAGGTTGAGATGGCCGTTGCCGGCCCCCTTGGCCCAGTCGACCTCGACCGACCGCCAGCCGTTGGCGATGTTGACCGGGGCCGAGATCTGCGACTCGTTGCCCGAATTCAGCCGGACGAAGGCGGTGAGCTGCTTCTGCGCCCCGGACTGCTGGATCGTCACCCGGAACACCGCGTTGCCGGCATTGGCCGGCGGGGTCGGGTCGGTGCCGTCGTAGGCGGCGAAGACGTCGAAGCCGCTGCCCGAGATCTGGAGCAGCCGCGGATTGAGGTAGAACCGGGCCCGGTAGGCCCCGTCGGCCGAGGGGGAGTTGTCCTGCACGTAGGCCGGCGTCGCGTCGCCCGCGGTCAGGGTGACCAGGGCGCCGCAATTCTGGCTGAACCGGGCCGTGTTCGGGTTCCCCGCCGCGCACTTGACGGCCCCCTCGGGGTTGCCGCCGTTCGGCACGCGGACGCCGTTGGCGGCCCCCGCGGCGAGCGCGCCCGTGAGGAAGAGCGCGGCCGCGAGGCCGGTGGCACGCTGGAGTCGTGTAAGGGTGTGTCTCGTCATGAATCGCTCCTTGTCACCGTTCCGTCTTGGCCGTCTACGGCGTCTTGCCGCTCCACAGGCCGGGGACCGCTCCCCCTTCGAAACCGTCGCTGAAGATGCCCGCTACGCTCACCGGCGCGATGCAGGCCGGATTGGACGACGCCACCGAGCTGACGTAGGTGTTCATGTGCGTCGCCTCACGCCCGGGCTGTACGCCGAAAGAAAAATTGGTACCGAACGTCAACGCGATGGCGCCGTACCCACCGAGCAGGTGGCAGTAGCTCATGATTGTACCACTGCGGCCGGCCCCGGGCAGCGAGGTGGCGCCGGAATAGCAGTTTTGCTCGCTGCCGTAGCACTTGTCGATCGGGCTCGCGTTGCCCTCCAGGCCGTTGTAGCAGTGGCTGTGGGGCGAGCCGAAGTTGTGCCCGATCTCGTGGGAGGTCGAGTAGATGTCCCAGACCACGGTCGGGTTGTTGATGTCGAAGTTGCCGCCGATGTTGGCGGTGAACCCGTAGCCGCCCCCCCAGGAGGTCGACTCGGTGCCGAGGCCCGGGCAGGAGCTCGCGCCGCCGCTGAAGAAGGGACCATGGCAAAGCACGTTGAGCCAGGCGATGCCGCCGCCCAGCGACTTGCCGCTCAGGAAGTGGGCGATCGTCCGCGAGACCCCCGTCTTGTTCTGGTTCCAGTACTTGCCGAACTCGAGCAGCCCGCAGAACGTGCTGGTCTGGGTCCAGGGGTCGCTGCTGGTCTGCCACAGGTCGACCGACGGCACCACCAGCGAGGTGTTGAGCTCCGCGGCATAGATCGTCGAGGCGTAGCCGATCAGGTTGCCCACGTAGTTGGTGGCGTTGGTCACGTTGTTGAACAGCGAGTAGAACTCGAAGTCGCTCTCGATCGCCACCCGCGCCGTGTGGGCGGGAGCGCCGGCGGCGGTCACCTTCTCCTGGGGCGACGCCGTGCCGTCCCCGAGGTCGAGGGCCACCGCTCCCTTGCCCGCCAGCCCTGGGATCTGCGCGTTGCCGCAATTGAAGGCCTCGCCGCGGGCCGCCTTCAGCAGCACGGGGTCGACCCGGTGCATCTCCAGCGGGCCGCCCAGGGCCTTGGCCGCCAAGGCGTCGCCGCCGATCAGGTAGACGTCGTCCGCGTCGCTGATCACCCCCTGGGTGCGGCCGTCCTCCGGCCGGGCCAGGAAGGCGCGCGACCCGGGCCTGCCGTCGATCACGCCGCGGAAGTAGGCGTTCGCCGGCGCCGGCAGGACCTGCTTCTCGCCGCCGTCGCCATGGACGGTGATCTTCGCGTCCTTGGTGAAGACCTCGAAGCGCTCCAGCACCAGCGCCCGGGTCTCTCCCGAATTGGCCACCTGGACGTTCTCCAGCCGCAGGCGCGAGCCCACGGCCAGCCTGGCGGCCGTGGCCGCGAAGTCCCGGCTCTCCACCGCCGGCAGCGCCGGGCCCGCCGCCCGGACCGGACCGGCGGCGAGCAATGCCGCGCAGCCGGCAAGGACCATCCGATTCACGCTCCAACGCATTCCGGTTCTCCTTCTACGGAGCACAGACGCCGCTCCGGAGCTTTTTGTTGATACCGCTCCTCAGGAGCGACGCCGGGCCTGCAGACACTTTTTGTCACCCAGACCCTCCAATCCTTGTCTCCCCGCCCACACCGAAAGGCTGTGGAATCAGGGATTTGGCCTACACCGAACCACTCTGGGGAACGGAAAAAGGCAATTCCCGGGCCAACCGCTCAGGTCGAGGCTCAGTGCCAGGAGCCCATGGTCCCCGACTCGAAGCCGTCGCTGAACGGCAGGGCTGAGGGAGGTGGGTTGGAGCCGCCACCTCCGCCACCGGTACCGCCGCCGCCCCCGCCGCTGACCGGCGCCAGGCAGGTCGCATTGGCCGCGGCCACGGCGCCGATGTAGCCGTTCATCTGCGCCGCCTCCCGGCCGGGCAGCGTGCCGTAGGCGAAGTTGGTGCCGAAGGTCATGGAGATATTGCTGTAGGTCCCCGACATCAGGTTGCAATAGCTCATGATCGTGCCGCTCCCCTGGCCCGAGGGCCCGGGCAGCGAGGTGGCGCCGGAGTAGCAGCCGCTCTCGCCGGAGTAGCACTTGTCGATGGGGTCCGGGCTGCCGCCGACGTTGTTGTAGCAGTGGCTGTGCTTGGAGCCGAAGTTGTGCCCCACCTCGTGGGCGAACGAGTAGATGTCCCACACCACAACCGGGTTGTTGATGTTGAATTCGCCGTAGATGTTGCCCGTGTAGCCGTAGTCGCCCCCCCAGGGGGTGGTCTCGGCGCCGAGCTCGGGGCAGGAGGTGTAGCCGGTGGTGAAGGTGCCGCGGCAGAGCGCGCCCACCCAGGAGATGCCGCCGCCGCTCAGCTTGCCGCTCAGGAAGTGGGCGATCGTCCGCGACACCCCCGTCTTGTTCTGGTTCCAGTACTTCCCGAATTCCAGCAGGCTGCAGAGGGTGTTGCGCTGCGTCCAGGGGTCGTTGCTGGTCTGCCAGAGACTGAGCGACTGCACGACCAGCGCGGTATTGAGCTCGGCGGTGTAGACCGTCGAGGCGAAGCCCACCAGGTTGGCCACGTAGTTGGTGGCCGCCGTGGCGTCGTTGAAGATCTGGAAGAATTCGTAGTCGGTCTCGATGGCGAGCCGCGCGGTGTACAGGGCGGTGGTGGTCGCCGCGGCGGCGGTCTTCTCCGACACCGCCGGGGCCGCCGGGGCAGCCATGGACGCGAAGTCCAGGACCTTGTTCCCCGGCCCCTCGGGGAGGCTGGCGTTGCCGCAGGTGGCGGTGTCGCGGCGGGAGGACTTCAGCAGCACGGGATCGACCCGGTGCATCACGAGGGGCCCTCCCAGGGCCTTGGCCTCGCCGCCGGAGCGGTCGCCGCCGATGAGGTAGGTCCCCCCCGGCTCGCTGACCATCCCCTGGGTGGTGCCGTCCTCCAGGCGGGCGAGGAAGACGCGGGAGTCGGGCTTGCCCTTCAGCGTGCCGCGGAAGTAGGCGTTGGCGGGCGCCCGCAGCACCCGGTCCCCGGCGTCGCCGTGGACGGTGATCTTGGCGTCCCTGGCGAAGACCTCGAATCGCTCCAGATCGAAGGCCGCGCCCTCGCCCGTGTCCGCGACCTGCACCCCCTCCAGCCGCAGGTGCGCGCCGGCCGCCACGCCGCCGGCGGCGGCGGCGAAATCCTGGCTCTGGAGCACCGGCGGGCCCCCCGCCGACCAGGCCGGTCCGGCGGCGAACGCCAGCGTGCCGCTGACAAAGATCCACCTCAAGCTCAAATTCAAGCTCAAACGCATTCCTGGTCCCTCCTGCGGAGCCGAGCGTGCATGGAACGCCCAACTACCCGTTCTCTCGGTCGCTCTTGGGATCTACATCCTCAGGGATGCAAACTGGCGGCAGTGTACCAAATTACGCGCTTATGTCAAACGGCGTATAATTGGTACAACGCGCCCCTCTTCCGGGCTCCCCGGAGACGGGGTCTCGGGGGGTATCACCGCGAAACGATGACGCTGTGTTCCGGGGATAAGGCGATCCGGGGGCCGGAAATTCCCGGTGGCGTCCGCGACGCTCCCGCGCTATGATCCGTACAACTGACGGGTCTTCCACGGAGCCTCTGCATGGATTCGAGCCGCGGCCTGCGCCGCCCGCCAGCCCCCGACCGCCTGCTGCTCGTGGCGAGCATATTGGCCGCCGCTCTCTGCGCCGCCCCCGTCCAGGCCCAGCCGTCGCCGGGCCTCTACCGCTGGCTGTCCGCGCGGAGCGAGGGCGCGCGGCAGCCCGTGCTGGCATCCGGACCGGAGGCCCAGGGGATTCCCCCCGGGAGCGTCATCGGCGACGTCCGGGTGGTCGCCAAGGACATCTTCGACGCCGACGCCCCCGGGGAGGATCGCAAGCTCTTCCGCTTCGCCAACCGCCTGCACCGCACCACGCGGGAGGGCGTGATCGCGAGCCAGCTCCTCTTCAAGCCCGGCGACGTCTTCAACCCCGAGCTGATCGCCGAGTCGGCGCGCATCCTGCGCACCCACGACTACCTCTACGACGTCGACATCCACCCCGTGCTGCGCGACGACGGCAAGGTGGAGGTGGACGTGACCACCCGCGACGTCTGGACCCTCCAGGGGGGCGCCTCCTTCGGCCGCGCCGGGGGCCGGAACAGCACCAGCTTCTCGCTGAGCGACAGCAACTTCCTGGGCACCGGCAAGGAGATCGAGCTCGACCGCATCGGCACCATCGACCGCACCTCGAACCTCGTCCGCTACACCGACCCGAACCTGCTCGGGAGCCGCGTGCGCCTGCTCGCCTCCTACGCGGACAACAGCGACGGCGGGCGCCAGCGCCTGGAGGTCGAGCGCCCCTTCTACTCGCTGGACACGCGCTGGGCC
>QHVW01000178.1 GCA_003223675.1 Acidobacteriota bacterium | reverse complement strand
CGATCGCCGCCGCCCAGGAGAGCCAGGGACGTTTCATCACCGGCTCGCGCGCCGCGTCCGCACCCGCGCTGCGGCGGTCAGGGCGAGGAGCAGAGTGCCGAGGGCGATCAGCAGAGGGAGCTCCGGCTCGGGGACGCCGACGGCGCTGTCCGAGACCCCTTCCGGCATCGGCAGCGGCTGGTCGACGTTCTGCGCGGAGCCTTCCTGGTTGCGGACCTTCTCGTGCACCGCCACGAACGAGGTGTAGGCGGTCAACAGCTCATATTTCAGCCCGAGCCCGGTGACGGCCTGGCGGTTGGCCTCGTCGCGCTCCGCGCCGTAATCCGAGAGGCGGGCCACTCTCGCCCGCGCCCAGAGGTAGCGCAGCGCCTGGTTGTCCGCGGCGGGCCGCGCCGCGGAGACGTCGAAAACCTTTTCAAACTTCCCCTCGCCGCCCAGGCCGGTGACGCGGATCGTGCCCGCGGGCTTGCCGTGCCACTTGCCGAAGATCACCAGCGGACGATCGGCGAACAGATCGGGGACCGACAGCGGCTCGACGTCGGAGGTCTGGAAGTCGGTGGTCTCGACCTCCACGTGGGTGAGGACGGGGGACCGCACGTACTCGCGGAACCTCTTCGCCGTCTCCCTGGCCTCGCCGGGCTCGGTGACGATGAACGGCTCGCCCTGGCCCGCGTGCGCCATCCCCTCGATGAGGCTGCGGTTCACGGAGGTCCCGATGCCGAAGGCGAACAGGTTGGAGCGGTTGAGCCGGGTGCGGATCTGCTCGCAGAGACTGGCCTCGGCCTCGACGAAGCCGTCGGTGATCACGATCATGGTGCGCGAGACGCCCGCCGTCTCCGGCAGCGCCATGGCGCTGCCGAGCGCCGCGCCGAGCTCGGTCTCGCCGCCCCCCTGCGCATTTTCGACCTCTTCGATCACCTGGCGCACGTTCTCCGGCGTGGCGGGCAGCGATTGCGGCGCGATCAGCTTCGAGGCGCCCGAGAAGAGGAGCACGTTGAAGCGGTCGGTGGGCCGCAGGTTGCCGATCAGCTCGGACATCAGCGTCTTCGCCGTGTCGAGCGGAAAGCCGCGCATGGAGCCGGAGACGTCGAGCACGAAGATGTATTCGCGCTGCGGGATCTGGGCCGGCAAAACGCGCCGGGGCGGCTGCACCATCAACAGAAAGAAATTCTCGTCCTGGCCCGGCTGACCGGGTTGACCTGGATAGAGCAGAAGGCCGGTCTGCACCTGCTGGCCCGCCAGGCGGTAGCGCAGGATGTAGTCCCGGTTGCCGCCTTTGGTTTCGCGGGGATCGAGCCGGACCCTGGCCGTATTGCCGTCCTCCCAATCCACGTGGGTCTGGTGAGAGGGGGTGAGGATCTCGTCGATGGGCATGCCGGCGGCGATGCGCGTCTCGATGTTGAATCCATAGGAAGGCTCCTCCTTCTCGTGCAGATAGGGGCTCTTCACCCAGCCGCTCTCCTCCGCTTTCGATTCCGGCGCCTTCGAGTAGCGGGGGCCGACCACGGTGGGGTAGACGAATTCGTAGACGCCTTCGGTGGGCACCAGGAGCTCGCTGTAGTGGAGCTCGACGCGGATCTCGTCCTGCGGCATCACGTTGGCGACGCTCATGCTGAAGACGTTAGGCCGCTGCTGCTCCAGCAGGGCCGCGCTCTTGCCCTCCGCCTTGGCCGCTTCGAACTCTTTTTTCGCCTGCTGCTTCTCGCGGATCCTGGCGCGGATGCGCTCGTTGCCCACCTGCATCGTCATGCCGTGGACGGCGGCGCGGGTGGAGGCCGGGAAGACGTAGCGCGCGTTCAGGGGGCGGCTCCCCTCGTTGCGATAGACCTGGGTGACGAGGACGTCGGCGATCACCCCCACGATGTGGACGTCCGCCCTGGTCTCCTTGAGCGGCAGCTTGTCGACGGCGGGATCGCCGTTCTCGACGAAGAAGTAGGGCGACAGGGTGCGGTCCTGATCCTTGTCCTGGGCCGCTTTAGCGGGCGCTCCCGGGAGCGCGATCAGGAGCGCCAGCCCGAGAAGCAGGAAACCCATCTTGCATGACCGTTTCATTTCATCCTCCTTGGCGGGCGGTGCGCCTCGCCATGGAGGGAGTCTGCGGGTCACAGAAGAAGGCTGTATGAAGGGGAGATGAAGAAACGGGGAAAGATTGTGGCGGCGGTGGGGAGAGCCCCGAGAGCAGGAGGCCGCCCCTGCTCCCGAAGCGCCTTGTAGTGTCCTGGCGTTATTTCGGCGTGCCCACGGCGGAAATCGCGGTCGCGACCCTCTCTTCGAGGATTCGCATGTCCTCGCCGGCCCGCAGCGGCGGCGAGGACATATGCATTTGCGCTACGGTGATCTTGCCTTCCGCGTCGCGATGGAGGAGCAGCGAGCAGCGGGTGTTGTGGACGTGCCCCCCGGCCTCGATGTGGGCGTCGTAGGCCACCGCCGCCGTATTTCCATAGCTGTGGATTTCAGGCCCTTGGATTTTCGTGCTCCGCTTCTCCTTGAGATGGGGGCCGAAGCTCTTCCGGAACGCCTCCCGGCCTTCGATCCGGGCCGGCGACGAGATACTGTAGATAGAGGCCTTGGGGTCGAAATAATTGAAAAACTTGTCGTCCCCCCGGTCATACGCCTGGATGAAGTGATCGAGGAAAGAATGGACATCCTTGTCCCCGATGTTGCCGTGGCTCGTCGTCGGCTGGTCTCCCATGACAGTCTCCTTCCTTTGAGATTCGGAGCTACCCGATGCCGAGCCGAGACAACCCCGCGGGCATCAGGGAGCAACAATTTACTTCATTCTAAATACTGTGTCCTGGAGGGAGTCGCTGTCAATAGCGTAGATGTATGAAATATGTAAAAGAAGCTCGACAGCCGTTCCGCTGCCCCGAGGGGGCCGAGCCCGGCTCACCCCGCCAGCGGCAGCCGCACCCGGAACGTGGCCCCTCGCCCCATGCGGCTTTCGACGTCCACCTGGCCGCCGTGGGCCTGGGCGATGTGCTTGACGATGGCGAGCCCCAGGCCGGTGCCGCCCTCTTCGCGGGCGCGCCCCTTGTCCACCCGGTAGAAGCGCTCGAAGATGCGCGGGATCGACTCGGCCGGGATGCCGATCCCGGTGTCGCTCACCTCCAGGAGGGCCTCGCCGCCGTCGCGCCCCACGCGCACCGTGATCCTGCCGTCCGGCCGGTTGTATTTGATCGCGTTGTCGAGCAGGTTGAGGAGCAATCTCTCGAGATTCCCGGCGTCCCCCTGCACCGCCGGCACCTCCTCCTCCTGGAGCTCGATCTCGACCCGCTTCTCGCGCGCCGCGGGGGTGAGCAGCTCGACGGCGCGGCGGGCCACGGCGTCGAGGTCCACCGGCTCGCGGTCGAGCGCCGCGTCCATGCCTTCCAGGCGGGAGAGGATCAGCAGGTCGTCGAGCAGCTCCTGGAGGCGGCGGCACTGGCTGAGGATGCGCTCCGTGAAGCGGCGGGCGGTGGGGGGCTCGTCGAGGGCGCCGTCGCGCAGGGTCTCGGCGTAGCCGCGGATGGCCGCGAGCGGGGTCTTGAGCTCGTGGGAGACGTTGGCCACGAAGTCCCGCCGCATGTCGGCCACGCGGGTCAGCTCGGTGGTGTCGCGGGCGGCGACCACCGCTCCGCGCTCGCCGCCGGAGAGCACGGCGCTGGTCAGCAGCAGGGTCCGCCGCTCGGGCGACGGGAGAACGATCTGCGAGCTCTGGGTCTGCCGCTTGCGCAGGGTGTCCTCGATCAGCCGCGCGAAGCCGGGGTGGCGGATGATCTCCAGCGCCGGCCGGCCGGTGAAGTCCCCCACCAGATCGAAGAGCTGGTAGAAGGCGGGGTTGATCATCTGCGCGCGGCCGTCGCGGTCGACTACCAGGACCCCTTCGGACATGCTGGCGAGGATCTCCTGGAGGTTGTCGCGCTCGCGGCTGATGGCGTCGAGCTGCTGCTCGGAGGTGGCGGCGAGGCGGTTGAGGGCGAGCGCCAGGGCGGCGAGCTCCTCCTCGTCCGGCACGGCGACGCGGGAGACGCGCCCGCGGGCGAGGTCCTGGGCGCCGCCGATCAGCCGCGAGACGGGCTCGAAGAGGCGGCGGTCGAGCCAGAGCGAGGTGAAGAGGATGGCGATGCCGGCGGCGAGGATGGCGAGGCCCATGGCGGCGGCGAGCCGGGTCTTGAGCGCGTCGAGCTGCTCCAGTGGCTCGGCCAGGCGGAGGATCATCACGTCGCCGCCGGGGCCGGAGAGGGTGCGGGCCACGTAGACGTAGGTGTTGCCCGTGGTGGCGCTCTTGCGGACGTTCGTCCCCCGCCCGCTGGCGAAGGCGGCGCGCACCTCCGGGCGGTTGCGGTGGTTCTGCATGTCGCGCACGTGCTCGGGCTCCACCGAGCTGTCGGCCAGCACCACGCCGTCGCGGCGGATGAGGGTGATCCGGACGCCGCTGTCGGCGCCGAGTTGCTCGGCCCAGCTCTCCAGGTTGGTTTTGGGATCGGCCAGCCGGTCGCGGGCGATCGGCGCCAGCAGATCGAGCATGTCGAAGAGCTGGACGGCGGCGGTGCGCTGGAGGAGGCTCGGCAGCAGCGACCAGAGGAGCACGGTGGCGGTGGCCACGGCGGCCAGGGCGGGCCAGAAGGGCGCGAGCCGCAGCTTCGGCGGCAGGCTCAGCAGCCGCACCAGGCTCAGGGCCTCAGCCGGTAGCCGACGCCGATCACCGTCTCGACGCGGTCGGCCTCGGGCCCCAGCTTGCGGCGCAGCCGCCGGATGTGGGTGTCCACGGTGCGGCTGTCGATATCCTCGGCGTATCCCCAGACGTCGGAGAGGAGCGTGCCGCGCGTCTGCACCCGGCCGGCGCGCTCCATGAGCAGCCGCAGCAGCCGGAGCTCGGTGGCGGTCAGCGCCACCTCCTTGCCGCGGATCCGGAGCTGGTGGGCGGCGACGTCGAGCTGGATGCCGCCGATCTCCAGCTTGTCGCCGGCGGGCTCCTCGTGCTGGAGCCGGCGGAGCACCGCCTTGACGCGCAGCACGACCTCGCGGGGGCTGAACGGCTTGCTGATGTAGTCGTCGGCCCCGAGCTCCAGGCCCACGATGCGGTCCACCTCCTCGCCGCGGGCGGTGAGCATCACGATCGGGATCCGCGACGTGTTGGTGTCCCGCTTGAGCAGCCGGGTCAGCTCCAGGCCGTCGACGCCCGGGAGCATCAGGTCGAGCAGGATCAGGTCGGGGGCCTGCCGCCGTAGGGATTCGAGGCCGCTGTCCCCGCGGTGGGCCAGCTCGACGTCGAATCCTTCCTTGGTCAGGTTGTACTGCAACACCTCGGCGATGTCGGGCTCGTCTTCGATGAGCAGGATGCGTTCGCGTGCCATGTGACAAAAGGCTACCACGGAGTCTTCCACACCCGATGCGGAAAAACCTGTGGAAAACCCCTCCGAAACCAGGACCAAAGGCCCGATTTCCGGGCCTTTCTCCGCTTTGACCAGAGTGCTGTGCAATGGTACGTAACCGACTGATTTCATTACACTTTCGCCTCGGTTTCTCCTCGCTCCCCGAAGCTTGACGAGTCATCGTTGGAGGGTTTTCCACAGACGGGGGTGTGAAATCCCTGCAAAAATCTTGTTAAGTCTTTGTGACGGAGGGTGTTACCGGGGTGTGACAGCGATTGTCAGGGGTTGTCTTTGCGTAAGAAGCTCTTACAAAGAGTTGTAAAAAAGAAGCACTGCTACTACTTACCCCGCCACTTCCAGTCCCTGGCGTAACCGGAGATCGCAGTCGAAGACCCTGGCGAAGAGACGGGCATGCTCGCGGGCTTCTTCGAGCTCCAGGTCGACCGAGTAGCGGGAGAGGACCTCCAGGGTGGCCTTGTGGCCGCGGATGGCGCAGTAGATCTCCTCGACGCGCGAGGCGTGGGTGCGGTCGAGGGAGTCGGCGATCCGCAGCAGGACGGCCAGCTTGCGGATGGTGCGCTGCTGCCAGGGCTTGAGGACGGCCATGTTGGGGTGGCTCGCCTTGGGGGCCGAGCCGCGGTGGTAGCGGGCGACGTTGGCGATGATCTCGATCTCCCGCTGGTCGAAGGCGTCGAGCACGGCGTTGGCGATCAGGTAGTAGGCGTGCTTGTGGTGCCCCTTGTAGTGGATCGAGTAGCCGATGTCGTGGAGCAGGGCGGCGTACTCCAGCCATTCGCGCTCGCGGACGCCCAGACCGTGGAGAGAGGCGGTGAGGTCGAACAGGCGCACGGCGAGATGCGCGGTCTGCCGGTTGTGCCGGTAGACCGTCTCGGCACGACCGGCGAGCTGCAGCACCTGACGGCGGCGCAGGTCCTCGGGCTCGGCGGCCGGGGGGATCGGTTGGCCCAGAGCGGCCAGCACCAACCCCTCGCGCAGGGCGCGGTCGGAGACCAGGAAGCGGTCGACGCCGGCGTGGGCCACCAGCGCCTGGAGGAGCACGGCGCCGGCGAGCAGGCTGTCCGAGCGGGGGCCGCCCACGGGCGGCAGGTCGGCGAGTTGCCGCCGCTTGAGGGGGCGCAGCCGCTCGACCAGGGCCACGAGGTCGCGGGTGCGCACCTCGCGGGCACCGGAGACCTCCTTCCACGGGCGATCGGCGAAATAGTCGATCAGGTCGGCGCAGCAGACGGCCGTGCCGGAGGTGGCGACCAGGCGCTCGACCGGCCCCTGCGGCACCCGCGCGGCCAGGCGCCGGTCGATCTTCCGGCGGAGCTTGTCGAGGGCGGCGGCGCCCACCGGATCGCCCGTGAGATCGGCGGCGCAGCGCAGGGAGCCGAGGGTGAGGCTCACCACCTGGCCGAGCTCGCCGGCGTGACTGGTGATCCATTCGGTGCTCCCGCCGCCGACGTCGATGATCACGGCGGTCGCCGGTCCCAGGTCGACCACCTCGCGGACGGCGCGGAAGATGAGCTGCCCCTCCTCGACGCCGGTGAGGAGGCTGACGTCGAGGCCGGTCAGGGCCTTGACCCGCGCCAGGAAGTCGGCGCCGTTGGTGGATTCGCGCACGGCGCTGGTGGCCACCGCGACCACCCGCTCGGCGCCGCGGAGCCGGGCGATGGTGGTCATCTTGGCGAGCGCCTCCAGGCCGTCCTGCATCGCCGCCTCGGAGAGGGAGCCCTCGCCCAAGGCCGTCTTGCCGAGGCGCACCATCTCGCGCTCGCGGCCCAGCAGCCGGTAGCCGCCGTTGGTCGCCGCCTCGGCGACCACCATGTGGATGGAGTTCGAGCCGATGTCGATCGCCGCCAGGCGCTCGATCTCCGGCGAGGCGGCCACCGGGGTATGGTGGGGCACCTCGCCGGCCGCGGGGAAGGTCAGGGGTTGGACGGCCACGGTCGGTGTCACGCTCACGCGGTCATTCTAGACCGTGGCTCCGCCGCGGGTTGTCACACCACCGTTACCTGGGTTGTGGCAAGATTTCGCCCGTGATCGAGCCGAAGCGAGTCGAGGCCCTGGAGAGACCCGTCGCCGAAGGGGAGCCCCTCTTCCTCAACCGGGAGCTCTCCTGGCTGGAGTTCAACGCGCGGGTGCTGCACGAGGCCGAGGACCCCGACAACCCGCTGCTGGAGCGGTTGAAGTTCATCGCCATCTTCGACTCCAACCTCGACGAGTTCTTCATGAAGCGGGTGGGCGGGTTGAAGCAGCAGATCGCCAGCAACGTGCGCGACCTGGGGGCGGACGGCGAGGGGACCCCCCGCCAGCAGCTCGCCCAGATCAACGCCTCCGTGCGGCCCACGGTGGCCCGCCAGCGCCGCCTGCTCAATCAGGATCTCCTGCCCCTGCTGCGCCAGCACGGCCTGGAGATCCTCTCCTGGGACGAGCTGCGGGCCAGCGAGCGCCGCCATCTCTGCGAGGAGTTCGACCGTCTCATCTTCCCGGTCCTGACGCCGCTGGCGGTCGATCCGGCCCATCCGTTCCCGTTCATCTCGAACGTCAGCCTGTCGCTGGCGGTGGCGGTGAAGGTGCCGGGCGAGGGTCAGCTCCCGCGCTTCGCCCGGGTGAAGGCGCCGCACATCCTGCCGCGCTGGGTGCAGGTGCCGAAGACGCTGCGCTACGTGCCCCTGGAGGAGCTGATCTCCCACAACCTCGACCGGCTCTTCCCCGGCATGGAGATCGTCGAATCGGCCTGCTTCCGGGTGACCCGCAACGCCGACGTCCACCGCAATGAGGAGACCGCCGAGGATCTCCTGGAGGTGATCCAGGAGGAGCTGCGCGAGCGCCGCTTCGCCACGGTCGTGCGGCTGGAGACGTCGAAGGGGATGTCGAAGTGGATGACCGGGCTGCTCTGCGAGCAGCTCGAGATCTCCGAGGCCGAGGTCTACGAGGTCGAGGGCCCGCTCGCCCTCAAGGACCTGATGTCGCTCGCCAGCGAGGCGCCGCTGCCGTCGCTGCGCTTCCGCCCGTGGGTGCCGGTCACCCAGCCGCGGCTGGTCTTCGATACGGGTGAGGAGACGGAGATCTTCCGCGCCATCGACGAGGGGGACATCCTGGTCCACCACCCCTACGACTCCTTCGCCACCAGCGTCCAGCGCTTCATCGAGACGGCGGCGGACGATCCCAAGGTCTTCGCCATCAAACAGACCCTCTATCGCACCTCGGCGGGGTCGCCCAACATGCAGGCGCTGATCCGGGCGGCCGAGGCGCGCAAGCAGATCGCGGTGACGGTGGAGATCAAGGCGCGCTTCGACGAGGCGGCCAACATCGAATGGGCCGAGGCGCTGGAGAACGTGGGGGCCCACGTCTGCTACGGCATGGTGGGGCTCAAGACCCACGCGAAAGTCGCCCTGGTGGTGCGCCAGGACGGCGACACCCTGCGGCGCTACGTCCACGTCGCCACCGGCAACTACAACCCCGAGACGGCCAAGCTCTACACCGACGTCGGCCTGTTCACCTCGGACGCGGCGATTTCCCATGACGCCCTGCAGCTCTTCAACATGCTGACCGGGTTCGTCCACCAGCCGCAGTTCGAGAAGCTGCTGGTGGCGCCGGTCAGCATGCGCCAGCGTTTCCTGGAGATGATCGCCCGCGAGGCGGAGCACGCCCGGGAGGGCCGCGGCGGCCACATCATCGCCAAGATGAACGCGCTCGACGACAAGCAGATGGCCGAGGCGCTCTACGAGGCGTCGGTGGCCGGGGTGGAGATCGACCTCATCGTGCGCGGCATATGCCGGCTGCGGCCGGGGCTGCCGGGGCAGAGCGAGACCATCCGGGTGATCAGCATCGTCGGCCGGCTGCTGGAGCACGCGCGGATCTTCTACTTCGCCAACGGCGGCAGCCCCAGGTACTACATCGGCTCGGCCGACTGGATGTCGCGCAACCTCGACGCCCGGGTGGAGGCGGCGGTGCCGATCGAGGACCCGCGGCTCCAGGAGGAGGTCCAGGCGATCCTCGACCTCCAGCTCGCCGACAACTGCAAGGCGTGGGACATGCGGTCCGACGGCTCCTACGTCCAGCGCCGGCCGTCGCCGGGCGAGGAGCCGCGCTGCAGCCAGGATCTGCTCATGCAGCGGGCGTTGGAGAAGGTGGGGAGATAGCCCACCGCTCCGCCCCGGTCTGCTTCGCCAGCCGGTCCAACGCCGCCTCCAGCGCCGCCCTTCTCCCCTTCGTCTCCTTGACCTTCGGCTCCCACCAGAGCCCCTTCACCTCCAGCAAACCCTTTTCCCGGTGGAGCTTGGGATCGAGCCGGCCGATCAGGCGCTCCCCTTCGAGGATGGGCAGCACGTAGTAGCCGTGCTTGCGGTGCTGGCCCGGCACGAAGGCCTCGAAGCGGTAGTCGAAGTTGAACAGACGGAGCGTGCGCTTGCGGTCGCGCAGGATAGGGTCGAACGGCGCGAGCAGCCGGATGCGCGGCGGCGCCGGCGGCAGGGCGGCGGCGCGGGCTTCCCAATCGGGCACGGCGTAGGAGGCGTAGGTCTTGGAGCCGTCCGCGGTCTCCACCTGCACGGGCACGATCTCCCCCCGCGCGGCGGCCTCCGCGCACCAGGAGCGCGCCTCCTCCAGGGAGACGGCGGCCCAGAAGCCGGCGATCTCGTTGGGCGAGGCGATGCCAAGCCGCTCCAGGGCGGTGCGGCAGGCCCAGTCGAGGTGCTCGGCGTCGGAGGGGCGCGGCGCCGCATGCCCCGCGGGGAGAATCCGCTCGGCCAGGTCGTAGACCTTGTGGAAGCTGGAGCGGCCCGCGATCGCCAGCTCGCCCGTGCGCCAGAGATATTCGAGAGCGGCCTTCTCCGGCTTCCACCCCCACCAGGCCTTGTCGGTCCCCGCGGGGCGCTCGTCCTCGAAGTCGCGGGTCATCAGGGGACCCTCGCGGGCGATGCGCTCGCGCACGTGGTCGACCACCCGCTCGGGGTCCGGGCCGACCCGCTCCCGCCACCAGGGGTGCGCCAGCACCCGCCGGCGGTAGCGCTCGAAGCGGATCTTCCAGTAGGGGTACCACGGGGTGGGGATGGCCGAGGCGTCGTGCGTCCAGTGCTCGAAGAGCCGGCGCTGGCGCTCCAGGAGCCGCTCCAGCAGGCGCGGCTGATATCCCTGCATGCGGGCGGCGAGGATCAGGTGATGCGCCCGCTCGACCACGTTGATCGAGTCGAT
>QHVW01000548.1 GCA_003223675.1 Acidobacteriota bacterium | reverse complement strand
ATGACCCTGAGCTCGTCGCGCGGAGCCAGCCGCATGAGGTCGCTGCGCCATACGGAGCGCCCTCCGGCGTTGATCTCGAAGCGCCCCTCCTGCGCCGGGACCGCGGCGTCCACCACCAGGACGAGCTCGATGTGGCTCGCGCCGGGAGGGACCTCCAGGAGGACCGGTACCCCCCGGGTCTTCTCGCCCAGGTCGACCTCGCGCGAAAGGGGGACGACGATCGGCGCCGCGAGATCGCGGCGCAGCGCGGTCACCCAGATCCCGAGGCCGATCGCCAGGACCGCGAACATCGCCGCCAGCCGATAGCCCTCCCAGCGCCCGGAGCCCGGCTCCCGCGCGACGGCCGGACGGACCGCCAGCGCGAGGGCCCGCGCCCGCTCGGGGGCCTCCCGGATCCAGTCCTTGTATTCGGAGTCGGCGTCGGTCTCCTCCGCGAGAGATGAAGGCTCCAGGGTCCCGGCTTCCACCTGCTGGACCTGCCGGCGCGCCTCGGCGACCGTCTCCGGCGCCAGCGCTCCCGAGCGCAGCCCGGGCTCAAAGAGGCCGGCGTCCAGCCACGCGCCAAACCGGCAGCGGAGACAGAGCGGTCCGCCGGGCGCCAGGGCCGGGACCTCGACGTCCGCGCTGCCGGCGAAAGGGCTGACGTCGGCGGGCACCGCCAGGAGCTCGCCGCCTTCCGCCCGCCGGTCGAGGACGGCCCATTCGACCGGGAGATCCGCGGTGGCCCGGAGGACGAAGAGGTCTCCCGGCTCCGGAGGTCCGCTCCCCAACGCGCGGGCCCGCTCCCGAGCGGTCAGGAGCAGTCGTTCGCGGGCATCTTCTTCAATGGGCATCAGATCCAGCTCCCAGGTCCTGAATCGAGCTTTTCGATAAAGCTTTAACAGCAGCCTGGCCCGAATTGGCGGCACGGCACCTCTTCAGGAGAGTCCCCAGGACCTCGTACAACCCGGGCAGGCGCTCCCGGGGGATGCGCAGTTGCTCGGCCAGCCAGCGCAGGGAGGGGCGCTCCTCGTCCCCGATCTCCCGCAACAGAGCCTCAAACCTGGAGCCCGGAGGCGCCGGCTCGTCCCCTTCCGCCGCCTGCAGCCTCACGAATTGCCAGAGCGTCACCAGATATTCGCGCGTCTTCTCATTGGTGTCGAGACGCCGCAAAGCGTTCAGGACACACTCGACCAGCCGGCGGAAGAGCTGCCGCTCCTCGATCCGTGGATCCGGCTGGACGAAGCGCACCCGGCTCCTCCTCTCCTCCTCGCCTCTCTGCGGCGCCACCTCGCCTTGGGACTGGTCGAGGACCGCCGCCCACCGTCGCCGTACGTCCGCCTTCAAGGGATCGATCAGATCTTTGAAGGAGAAGGCGGTGAGCCCTCGACCCTGTAGATCCGGCAGCCGTTCGCGGAGCCGCAGGACGACCTCCTCCTGGCGCTGGCCGCGCAGGGTGACCAGATCGGGCAGCAGCTCATCGTTCCAGGAGGTCACCAGAGCGGCGATCTCCTCCCGCTTCGCCACCGGCGATCGGGCCGCGGGAGAGAAGCTCAGGAGGGTGTCGTTGCGGATCCCCTCGTCCCCTTCGAGGACGTGCAAGGTCCCCTCGGCGATCGCCGCCCTCACCGCGGACCGCAGCACCTCGAACACCTGCGAGCCCACCGGGTCGTGCTCTTTCTGTCGCTCGTGCAGGAAATGGCGAATATTCAAAAAGACCAGACCGTCGATGTTCGGCTTGACCTTGAGCTGTGCCTGCAGGCAGCGCAGGCGCAGGACGAAGATGTAGCTGTAGCACTCGCAGAGGAGCTCTTCCAAAGCCCCCTGCCCCGCTCCCGCCTCCCAGCTCTCCCAGCCATAGATGCCGAGGTACGCCGGAGGGCTCTCCCAGAGACCCCGCCGCCTCAGCTCGGCGCGCAAGGCGGCGCGCAGAGCCCCCCAGAAAGGCTCCAGACCCCCCGCGTCCAGCAGCCGTCCCTGGGTCAGCAGGCGCACGTGGTCCGTGAAAACCCGCGAGGTTTCGAGGACAGTCTGTCTTTTCCTGCCCCAAGGGAAATCGAGGATGCTCACCGGTCTCTATTTCATCACAAGGCGGACGTTCTCTCTAGCCAGAGCTTTTCGCTCGCGATCCAGCCAAATTTCAAAACCGCTCCGTTAATCCCCCCCAGGCGAAGTTGGGACGCCTCGAAAGCCGGCCGGCAAACGTAACGACCCGATCGCTTCAGCGGTCGGGCCGGATCCCAGAAACCTATTCGTTTCAACGTTTTCCGTGGCCGTTAGGCCTTCAAGGAGAGGTCCATGATCGATTCCAAGTCGTCCGTTCGCAAGGCTTTGTCCCCGCCGGTTTTCGCCGGTCTCCTGATGCTCGTCGCAACCTTCTCCGGCATCCCCGCGCAAGCCACAGACTGCCAGTCCGCACTCGACGGCTCGTCCGGCTTCACCAACCTCGGCAACGGGGGCTCCACCTCGCAGACCGCGGGCGTCGTCGAGTGGGACGGCGAGGTGCTCAAGCTCGGCACCAACACGTCGGGCGTGCTGACCATCAGCGCCTCGGGCTCCCGCGCCAAGGGCTCCCTCTACACCGAGGGCGCGTCCAGCACCCATCCGCTCGTCGGCCGAGCCAACATCGGCAACAATCAGCGGGAGCTCAAGGTGGTCGTCCCCGCCGGGCACCACTGCATCGAGCTGACTCCGGGCCCTGGCGCGAGCGGAGACATCGAGCTGTCCGCGTCGTTCGTGGACGTCTGCCATCTCGGGACTCCCGACGATCACGGCGACAGCTTCCTCTGCGCCACTCCGATCACCGTGGGCGGCAGCTCGGCCAGCGGTGAAATCACCTCGACGGAGAGCGTGGACGATTCCGATATGTTCGTATTCACGCTCACGTCCTCGGCGACGGTCACCATCGCGAGCACGGGAGGGGAGTACGTCGGGGGCAGCCTGTACGACGGCAGCGGCTCGCTGGTCACGTCGGACAATACCGGCTGGAGCGCGTCGAATTTCTCGCTCACCCAGTCGTTGAGCGCGGGCACGTATTACATCGAGGTCACGGGCCCGGATGCGAGCACCTACGGGCTGGGCGTCACCTCGACGCCGTAAGGGACCGGTGGCGCGAAACGGCCCGGGAGGGCTCTCCCGGGCCGTCAGGTGTCTGCCAAGAGAAGCGCTCATCTCTCCTCTTCCGGCTCCGCAAGGCCGGCAGCCTCCAGGACGTCCTCCACCAAGGCACCGAGTCTGTCCAGGATGTGCTCGACGGCTCCATGGAAGCCGGCTACCGGGTCTGTCGTCACGTCCACCTCCGCGAGCGGATTGCTCTCCGGGGAAGAGAGAGGCACGCTCGCATGCGCTCCCAGCAGCCGATACTGAATCCCTTCCAGAGCGCGGGCTATCTCTCGGAGCTCTCTCCGGGCCCGCTGGAGCACGTCCATCGCTTCTCCCCTCCTTCCTCACCTACCAACCGATGCCAAGAATACAGCATTGATGTTCTTCTTGTCAATACATTGACACTGTGATCCAGTGTTTAGGGGATGAGGGACGATGTAGTAGACTCTCGCCATGCCCTCCGAGCGCGACGAACGCGTCGAGCACCTGGCCGAGGTGCTGAAGAGCGTCATCCGGAGCTCCGGCCTCACCGGCCGCGAGATCGAGCGGCGCCTGGGGATGAGCAGTGGCTACACGTCGCGCCTGCTCGGGGGGAGCGTCGAGCTCAAGCTCAGTCAGATCCTGGACATCCTCGACGTGATCGGGCTTTATCCCAGCGAGCTTTTCGCCATGGCGTTCCCGATGCACGGGGACACCAGTCCGCTCATGCGGCGGATTCAGGGGATCATGCCGGTCGCGCTGCCGGGCTCGAAGCCCGCGGACGCGCCTCCCGTGGACACCAAGGCCCTGGAGGAGAAGGTCATCGCGGCCGTGCGCCGCGCCCTCTCCGAAGGCTAGGAGAAGCGAGGCGAGTAACGCGCCCTGGGGTCGTGCTCCGAGTGGCGCAGGAACTCCACCACGCTCTCCAGAAGCCCGGCCGTCAACAGATCCGACTGCAGCGCCTGCGCCAGAACGCACA
>QHVW01000547.1 GCA_003223675.1 Acidobacteriota bacterium | reverse complement strand
GCTCAGGCCGTCGTCGTCGGACAACAGCCCGCCGTTCCATTGAAGGTGTGCTGCGTGCAGGTGGCGGCGGTGGTGATGGGTGGGCAGCAGGCGTTCAAGGTGCCGAAAGTGTAGTTCGTGCAGTTGATCGCCGTGGTGATCGGCGTGGAGGCGCCCCAGGTCCTGAGCTGGCCGTCGCTCAGCTCGGTGATGCCGGCCGGGTGCTGCGGCAGGGAGGCCTGCGCCTCCTCGGAGAGGCTGGCCCGGTAGAAGGGGTCTTTCCAGGCGCGGATGACGTCGTTCTTGTTCATGGAGTGGGTCTCCTCTCAGACCGTCGTCGTCGGACAGCAGGAAGCGAGCCCGTTATAGGTATAGTTGGTGCAGATCGGGGACGTGGTGCCCGGGCAGCAGGCGTTCAGGTTGCCGTAGGTGTAGTTGGTGCAGAGCGGGGACGTGGTGGTGCCCCCGGAGACGTTCAAAGTCCGGATCTGGTCGTCCGTCAGGTCGGCGACGCCGGCGGGGTGCTGGGGCAGGGCCGCCTGGGCCTCATCCGAGAGGCTGGCCCGATAGAACGGGTCTTTCCAGGCGCGGATGACGTCATTTTTGTTCATCACGATCTCCTTATTCAAAAGAACCCGGGACACGGAAGGCCTCCCGAAGGAGAGAGCCTTCGTAATATCCGGTGCCCTGGGTCGTGGAAAGGGAGACGGCGGCCGGTTTTCCAGCCCGGGTGTCGAATCCGGCCTCTCCCGTTCGACCAATCTGTGGGGCCGCTCGCTGCTGACCGTCTGAATCGCCCTGCGAAGGCAACCTCGGCCCGAGAAATTCGTATTGGCTTAGAGTCGGAGAAAGGGGGGAGGTCTGTCGTCATGAAGAGGATGATCCTGATGCTGCTGATCGTGGGGGCCCTCCTGGGGGCGCTCGGTGTCGTCAAGGCCCGCCAGATCAAGGGCGGCATGGCCGCGCAGGCGAGCTTCCAGCCCCCGCCCGAGGCCGTGACCACGGCTACCGCGCGGCAGGAGCAGTGGCCGTCCACGGTGAAGGCCCTGGGAACTGTGACCCCCGTCCAGGGGGTCACCGTGAGCGCGGACCTGCCCGGCGTCATCGAAAAGATCTACTTCGAGTCCGGACGGACGGTACGGCAGGGGGACATCCTGGTGCAGTTGGACACCCGCCAGGAGACTGCCCAGCTCACCTCCGCCGAGTCGGCGCGCGACCTCTCCCGGCTCAATTTCGACCGCATGAAGGAGCTGAAGGAGAGCGGGGTGATCGCGGCGGCGGACTATGACCGGGCCACGGCCCAGCTCCAGCAGGACGACGCCAAGGTGGGCGAGATCCGCGCCACCATCGCGCGCAAGACCCTCCGGGCGCCGTTCTCCGGGGTGCTGGGCATCCGCCAGATCAACCTCGGCCAGTATCTGGCCGCCGGCGCGCCCATCGTGTCGCTCCAGACCCTCCAGCCGATCTACGTGGACTTCTCCGTGCCGCAGCAGCAGGTGGCCAACCTGCGGCCCGGCACCGCCGTGGAGCTGACCGCCGAGGGCAGGTCATCCCAGGGGAAGATCTCGGCCGTCGACTCCGTGGTCGATACGGCCACGCGCAACATCCAGGTGCGGGCCACCTTCGCCAACGCGGACGGCCGGCTGCATCCGGGCATGTACGTCGAGGCCCGGATCGTCCTGGGGGCGAGCCAGCCGGTGCTGGTGCTGCCCGCCTCGGCGATCAGCTACGCCCCGTACGGCGATTCCGTCTTCGTGGTCGAGGACGTCAAGGACCCGAAGAGCCAGAAGACCTACCTCGGCGTGCGCCAGCAGTTCGTGAAGCTGGGCGGCTCGCGCGGCGATCAGGTGGCGGTCCTCTCCGGCCTCAAGCCGGGCGAGGAGATCGTCACCTCGGGCGTGTTCAAGCTCCGCAACGGCGCCGCCGTCCAGGTCAACAACAAGATCCAGCCCGCGGGCGGCGCCACGCCGCGGCCGGAGGACAGCTAGGTGAAGCTGACCGACCTCTTCATCCGCCGGCCCGTGCTGGCCATCGTGGTCAACCTGGTGATCCTGATCGCCGGCCTGCAGTCCATCCGCTCGCTGAGCGTGCGGCAATATCCCCGCACCGACATCGCGGTGATCAACGTGACCACCGCCTACGTGGGCGCCAACGCCGACCTGGTGCGCGGCTTCATCACCACGCCGCTCGAGCGGGTGATCGCCAGCGCCGACGGCATCGACTACATGGAGTCGACGAGCTCGCAGGGGGTGAGCACGATCACCGTCCACCTCAAGCTCAACTTCGACACCAACGCCGCCCTCACGCAAATTCAATCCAAGGTAGCGCAGGTGCGCAACACCCTGCCGCCCGAGGCCGAGGCGCCGGTGATCTCGCTGGAGACCGCCGACAGCCAGTTCGCGGGCATGTATCTCAGCTTCTCCTCCAAAGATCTCGACCAGAACCAGATCACCGACTACCTGGTGCGCGTGGTGCAGCCGAAGCTCTCCGCCATCAGCGGCGTGCAGCGGGCCGACATCTTCGGCGACCGCACCTTCGCCATGCGGATCTGGCTCAAGCCCGAGCAGATGGCGGCCCACGGCATCTCCCCCTCGCAGGTGCGCGACGCCCTGGCCGCCAACAACTACCTCTCCGCCCTGGGCCGCACCAAGGGCTCGATGGTGTCGGTGAACCTGGTCGCCAACACCGACCTCAAGACGCCCGAGGAGTTCCGCCAGCTCGTGGTCAAGGAAGAGAACGGCGTGGTGGTCCGCCTGGGCGACATCGCCGACGTGGTGCTGGGCGCCGAGAATTACGATCAGGACGTCCGCTTCAACGGCGAGACCGCCGTGTTCGTGGGCCTCTGGGTGCTGCCCACGGCCAACACGCTCGACGTGCTGAGCCGGGTGCGCGAGGCCATGCCCGGCATCCAGGCGCAGCTCCCGGCGGGGATGAAGGGCGGCATCCCCTACGACTCGTCGGTGTACATCCGCGACTCCATCCGCGAGGTGCTCAAGACCCTCACCGAGACCCTGCTGATCGTGGTGCTGATCATCTTCCTGTTCCTGGGCTCGGTGCGGTCCCTGATCATCCCCGTGGTGGCCATCCCCATCTCGCTGATCGGCGCGGTGTTCCTGATGGCGGCGGCCGGCTTCACGATCAACCTGCTGACCCTGCTCGCCATCGTGCTCTCGGTCGGCCTGGTGGTCGACGACGCCATCGTGATGGTGGAGAACGTCGAGCGGCATCTGCACGAGGGGAAGACCCCGCTCCAGGCGGCCCTCGACGCCGCCCGCGAGCTGGTGGGGCCGATCATCGCCATGACGATCACCCTGGCCGCCGTGTACACGCCGGTGGCCCTCCAGGGGGGCTTGACCGGCTCGCTCTTCCGCGAGTTCGCCTTCACGCTGGCCGGCGCGGTGATCGTCTCCGGCATCGTGGCGCTCACGCTGTCGCCGATGATGGGCTCGAAGCTCCTGCGCGCCGGCGACACCGAGAAGGGGTTCGCCGGCTTCATCAACGGCCAGTTCGAGGCCATCCGCCGCTTCTACACGCGCACGCTGCGCTGGACCCTGCGGGACCGCCCCGTGGTGCTCACCCTGTGGGTGATCGTGACGCTGCTGATCGTGCCCTTCTACATGTTCTCGCAGAAAGAGCTGGCGCCGGCCGAGGACCAGGGCATCGTGTTCGGCATCATCCAGTCCAGCGCCAACGCGACGATCGATCAGACCAAGCTGTTCGCGGACCAGATCTACAAGGTTTTCCAGACCTTCCCCGAGACCGACACCACCTTCCAGATCGTCTTCCCCTCGGGGGGCTTCGCGGGCATGGCGCTCAAGCCGGAGAGCGAACGGAAGAAGAGCAGCGCGCAGCTCCAGGTGGAGGCGTCGAAAGAGCTGTCGAAGATCGCCGGCGTGCGGGTGATCCCGCTGACGCCGCCCGCCCTGCCCGGCAGCGGCGGCGGCCTGCCGGTCGACTTCGTGATCGCCTCCACGGCCGAGCCCCAACAGCTCGCCGCGATCGCCGAGCAGATCGTGCCGAAGGCGTTCACCAGCGGCCTCTTCATGTTCGCCGATACCGACCTGAAATTCGATCAACCGCAGACCGAGGTCGTCTTCGATCGCGACAAGCTGCGCTCCGAAGGCGTGGACCTCAGCCAAGCCGGCCGCGACCTCTCGACGCTCCTGGGCGGCAACTACGTCAACCGGTTCAGCATCCAGGGGCGGAGCTACAAGGTGATCCCCCAGGTCAAGCGCAGCGAGCGGCTGACGGCGGACCAGCTCAAGCAGATCTACGTCATGGGAGCCGGCGGCAAGCTGGTGCCGCTCTCGACTTTCGCGACTTTGAAGACCACCACTGAGCCGCGCGAGCTCAAGCGCTTCCAGCAGCTCAACGCGGTGCGCATCCAGGGCGCGATCCCGCCGGGCGTCTCGCTCGACACGGCGCTGCGCTTCCTGGAGGACGAGACGAAAAAGGTGCTGCCGCGGGGGCAGGGGTACAGCGTCGACTATTCCGGCGAATCGCGTCAGCTCCGGGTGGAAGGCGGCAAGTTCCTGGGCACCTTCCTGCTGTCGGCGATCCTGATCTATCTGGTACTGGCGGCGCAGTTACCTCGCTCAACGTCTACAGCCAGGTGGGATTGATCACCCTGGTGGGTCTGGTGGCGAAGAACGGCATCCTGATCGTCCAGTTCGCCAATCACCTCCAGGAGACGGGTCTGGCGAAGCTCGAATCGGTGATCGAAGCCGCCACCACGCGCCTGCGCCCCATCCTGATGACCACCGCCGCCACCGTAGTCGGCCACCTCCCCCTGGTCTTCGCCCACGGCCCCGGCGCCGGCGCGCGCAACAGCATCGGCATCATGCTGGTGAGCGGCATGATCATCGGAACCTTCTTCACCCTCTTCGTGGTGCCGTCGATCTACATCCTGGTAGCCAGGACGCACCGGGCGGCGGAGGTGGAGGAGCGGGAGGCGGAGGGGGCGGGTCCGGAGGTGGCGGGGGCGGCGGTGTAGGAGCCTCTGTAAGGTGAACTTTGAGTTAGGCTGAGCACCCATGAGCAAGAAACTCATGATCGCGGAGGAGGACATCGTCCGCCTGATCCCCCATGACGGCGGTTGTGTGGCGACCGACCGGATCACGGTGGATGGTTGCGAGGTCGGCTACATGTACCGAGAGGACCCGGAGGAGGAAGGCGACACGGGGTGGAGGTTCTACGCCGGTGACGAGTCAGAAGACTACGTCTACGACTTGCGTAACTCTGGCATCTATGAGGTCAACACCATCGCCAACTACGATTCGGCGATTCTTGCCCACCTTCACACGGATGCTCCCTGTGCGTTTGAGAAGGTGCCCGGAAAACAGTATTTCAGACGGGTAGAATCATGAAAGCCCTACAAGCGGATGCGCCGGTCCCTTGAGGGTTGTGCTTCCGGGTTTTTGGAGCGCCTGACAAGGCCGGCCCAACGGGCCGGGAGATTCCAGCCCAGGGCTGAGGCCGGAGGCCGATGCCCTGGGAAAGAAAGCAAATAAACCAAAAGCGGCCTGAAAGGCCGCGAGAGTTTTTTTCACTCCGCATGTGGTGGAGCCGGGCTCCCGCGGCCTTTCAGGCCGCAATGATGGGTGGGGCGTCCTTTCCCAGGGCATCGGCCTCCGGCCTCAGCCCTGGGCTAGAATCTCCCGGCCCGTTGGGCCGGTTTAGATCTCCTGCGATGCACTCCATTACGGTATGGACAGTCTGGATAGGAGGTTCCCGATGGCCCGGACATGGCAGATTCAAGAAGCGAAGGGCAAGCTCGCCGAGGTGATCGAAGAGGCGATTCAGCATGGACCTCAAATCATTTCGCGCCAGGGGACCGAGGTCGCGGTCGTCCTCTCGTATGAAGAGTACCTCGTCCTGAAGGGGGACCGGACCAATCTCGCTCAATTCTTTCTGGAGTCGCCACTGCGGGATTCAGGGCTGGACTTGAGGAGGGAGCGCTCGGAACGGACGAAATTTGAATAGCCAGGCGTTTCAGCACAGCAACTCTGTGCATCCACCGTCCAGCCCGCAAGGGCGTCAGGAATTATCCCCAATGCTGTTCAGTTAAGACGTTTCTCCCCAGAGGCACGGCTTGCCACCCCCTGGGCGGGGAGCAAGGTCCGCCTCCGCGATCTGGCCAAACTGAACAGTATTGGGGCTAATTCCTGCCGCCCCTGCGGGGCTGGAGAGAAGGCTTCAGTTGAAAGGAGTTAATTCGAATGGCAGAGACTAGAGATTACTTCGCTGAGCTTTACGTGGCTGGGCTTATGGCTGATGCAGGTTGGAATATATACTTCCCACATCGCGATAAAGGCATGGACTTCATTGCCACCAAGACTGCCTCGACGGGTGTTGAGCTCATCAGGCCTGTTCAGGTTAAAGGCAAATACCCTACTCCTGAAAAAGGTGACAAAATTTCCTATGGCTATGTGGGGCGTCTCAATCAAACGCATCCCGAAATGGTACTGGCCATCCCGTACTTTGGTACTGCCGCGCCGGGGCCTGCGCTCTTCGTCGCGTTCATGCCGCTTTCCCGAATCCGCCGCCATTCACGTGGGTGGCGATGCCAGCCTTGTGGCTTTAGAGACGGAAAACCTGTTCCTCGAAGAGATTTTATTCAGTTCTTTGGGCAACAAGGGCTCGCAGCTCTTGAAAATTCCGAATGGCGAGATTCATGACTCTTGGCCGCCTTTGGCCGGCTGTATGGCAGGCGGCTCCGCGTGCTGGAGCCGGGAGACCCTACCCGGATCCCGTCAGCTTGGGGCAGGTAAAGAACCAAACGGCTCTTCCAGTTTTATGACTCGAATTTCGGGGAAAAGAGAGAAGTCCCGGTCCAAGGTGAGAAGGCCATGGACCGCGTGTTCAAGACAGAGCGCCGCGATCTGAGCGTCAAAGACCAGATTCCCGCGGGCCTGGGCTTTGCGGATCGTTTCCGCGAAGATCTCTGGGAAGCGAGGACCTGGAGACAGGAGCCGCACCGTTGGAGAGCCAAGCAGTCCCATGAGGGATTCGAGGGCGGTCTCTATTGAGGATGGAGGATTGAAAATTTTGCGATGTGTGACCACTCGCAAGAATTCGCCCATACAGAAAACCGGGAGGCCCCATGCTACATCCCCTTCGGCGAGGGATGTCAGCCTCTGGAGCGCTTCACCATGCCGAGGCGAATCTTTACGATGGGCTCGGATCAGGATGTTGGTATCGACCGCGATCAAGAGCGGTCTTCCATACGGTCGAGGAGTGAGCTCCGGTCATCGAGATCCACCCCGGGTTGCAGAGGTCCCTCTACCGTCACCCAACGGAGCTTGTACGGTTTCGCAGGAGCTCTTTCCAGAAGAGCCTCTCGCAGAACGCGCTCGATCACCTGGCCCGGAGCTCGACCGGTGTGCCGAGCCTCACTCTCGATCGCCTGGATGAGGTCGTCATCAAGGGTAAGGGTCGTCGTCTTCATGGGTAAAGCATACTCCATCTCCGAGATTTCATTCAATGTCCATGCAGGCGGATCGTAGCTCACGTTAGCCTACACCCGCCATGCCTCAAGGCCGCGAAGCTATAATCTCCCCCCTATGCCCCCCGACTTCGACACCACCGTCAAGCTCCACATCTACCGCACCCTCGCCGAGACCACCAAGGCCCCCTCGGCCGCCGAGGTGGCGCGGGACCTCG
>QHVW01000546.1 GCA_003223675.1 Acidobacteriota bacterium | reverse complement strand
GATCCAGCGCGTGCAGTGGCTGGTGTCGACGGGGGAGACGTTCTAAAGGAAAAGAAAAAGCGGCCAATCTCGCTTCTTTTGTCCTCGTTGTCTTTGCTGTCCTTGTTGTCTTTGCAGTCCTTTTTATCCTTGAGAATCTCCCGCCTGGCAGCTCCCGCCTCCACGGTTGAGCAAATATACATTGCAATCGAGCTATAAACGGCAGCTCTTCTGTATTTAGATCTCCTTACGATTTTCACACGCGCTCGGTCGGCGGCGTCAGTTAGGCAAACTCTTACGCGCCCCGCCATGGTGGCTTCGCGAGCTCGACAGGATGCGTGTGCTCCGGGGTTGGCTCGTCAGGGCCGGCCTCTGTCCGGTGGTGCATTGAAGGAGCCTGCTTGCGCACTACCGGTATCAGTACCCCCTGCTCGTCTCCCGCGAAGCCGCGGAGATCCTGCTCCTCCTATGACGATCTCTTTACTCAAATCTGGCAGCAGCACCGGGTTGAAATGCTTTCCCTCTGCCGGAGGTGCATGCGCCAGGAAGCCGATGCGGAGGAGGCCTTCAGCCGCGCCAGCCTCCTTCTCTATCGCAAGCTGTCCGCCCATGTCGAAAAAGTGGACAACCTCCGCGGCTGGATCCTGCGCCTGACCTTCAACGTCTGCATGAGCCTGCACCGGGAGAACCGCCGGCGGGCGGAGCAGAGCATCGAGGAGATGGCGGCGGAGAGCCCGGCCCCTGCGAGCGTCCTCCCCCACTCTCCGGTGGGAAACCCCGAAAGCGCCTATCTCCAAAAGGAGCTGGGCCACGTCCTCCGGAGCTCGATCGAAAGCCTCCCCGAGCGCCTGCGCGAGACCATGATCGGCCATCTCACCCTGGACGGCTACCGGGAGATCGCCAACCACCTGGAGATCAACGAGCCCAACGCCCGCAAACGCATGCAGGAGGCCCGCGAGGCCCTGGCGCAAGGCCTGGCGCAATACCGCGCCGGCGACGCCCCTCGTCCGCCGGCGCCGCGCCCGCCCGTGAGAGGCCGGAAACCCGCCGGCCCGAGCCGGCCCGCGGAGCCCCAGGAGCGGGTCCGCGCCCTCCGCTCCGCCGTGGTCACGCTGCCGGGAGGCCAGGAGAGAGAGGGCCTCCTGGCGCTCCATCTCCCCCTGAGCAGGGAGCGGCGGGACACGCTGGAGCGCTACGTCGAGCAGCACCCGCGCAGCGGCATGAAGCGGTTGGCGCTGGCCCGCGCGCTCCTGGAGGAGGGCCGCGCCGACGAGGCCCGCCTCCACCTGAAGGCCGGCGTCGAGCGGCAACCCCAGCGGCTGGACGCCTGGCTCGACCTGATCGCGATCCACCGCCTCCAGGAGCGGCCCGTGGCGGCGGCCGAAGCCTGCGAGCGGGCGCTGGCGGCGAATCGCCCGGCCACAGCCCTCCTCCAGGGGCTCCAGGCATGGTGCCTCGGGCGTCCCGAGGATGCGGAGCGGAGCTTTCTGGAAGCCCGGGAGGCCATGCCGGAGAGCCCCGCCCCCTGCGTCGCCCTGGCCGAGCTCCAGATGGCCACCGGCCGCCCCCGCGAGGCCGCCGAGTCGCTGGCACAGGCCCTCGCCCGCGATCCGGCCGACGTGGCGGCGCTGACCCTCGGCGCCGAGCCCCTGCGGCTCCTGGGCCGCGCCGCCGAGGCCCGCCGGCGCGACGCGCGGGCCCTGGAGCTCGACGCCGCGAATCCGCCCGCCCTGGAGCGCCGCCTCGCCGCGAGCGCGCGCCGCGCCGGCGGCCGGATCGCCCCGGAAGGCGGCTTGTGGCGCGCGGTCGAGACGTCGGCCCGGACGCGGCCCGCGGCGCGGAGCCTGCTGGCGTTCCTCCGCCTCGGCGGCGGCGATCTCGCGGGCATCGGCGAGATGGTCTCCCTGCTGGCGGAGCGGCCGCGTCTCCTCCAGGCCCGCCTGGAGCACGCCCGGTTGCAGGACGCCCTCGACCGTCCCCTGGCCGCGCTCCAGGAGATCGACGCGGCCCGGGAGCTCCAACCGGGCTCCCGGGAGCTCGACCTGCTCGCCTGCCGCGTCGCGCTCCGCGCCGGTCTCCCCCACCGCGCGCTCCAGGAGTGCGAAGGCCTCCTGGCCGGCCACGGCGACGCCTGGGACACCGCCTCGACCGCGGCCTGGGCCCTCTCCCACCTCGGCCGGCTGGAGCGCGCGGTCGAGCTCTCCAGAGCCGCGGTGGCGCGCCAGCCCGAGCTGCCGGCGGCCTGGCTGGAGCACGGCCGTATCCTCGCCCGCGCCGAGCGGCTCCGCGAAGCCGTGGCAGCCACCGAAACGGGGTGGTCCCTCCTGCCGGAGGGCGACGGCTTCGACCTGGCGGTCCCGGCCGCTCTCGACCTGGCGGTGCTCCACCGGCGCCTGGGCTATCCCGAATGGGCCCGCCAATGGGCGCTCCTGGCCCTGGAGGCCTGCGTGGCCCTGCGCGAGACCGATCCGGTCCGCGCGCACCTCCTCCGCGCCCGGACCCAGGCGGAGCTCGGCGTCGCGGCCGCTCCAGCCGCCGGGCCGGAGGACATCTCACCCTCTTTCCTGTGGATCGAAGAACGGCGGCTGCTCACAGCTCAGATTTCTGAGCGGTCCTTCGGTTGAGCCGGGCCGTCCTCCTCGCGGCCCCGGCCTCTGCGCCGGCGCGAAGCTTCACAACCCTTTTCAGAGCCGCGTCCAAGAGGCCAACGGCAGCCAAAAAACGGCGGCAACTTCATGCCGGCGATTCTGTGAGGTGAAATCATGACCAATCCGGATCTCGATCCGTCCTGGCCCTTGGGGCTCGACGTGAGCTACTGCCAGGGCACCGTGGACTGGAGCAGCGTGGCCCGGCAGGGCTTCAAATTCGCCTTCATCAAGGCGACGGAGGGGACCTCCCTGACCGATTCCCAATTCGGCCCCAACTGGTCCGGCGCCAAGGCGGCGGGGCTGATCCGTGGCGCCTATCACTTCTACGATCCCGGTAAAGACCCGCGACAGCAGGCCGAGCACTTCCTCAGCATCGTCTGGCCGGACGGGCAGCCGCTTTTCGCGCCCGGAGACCTGCCGCCGGTCCTCGACATCGAGACGGCCGGCGATCAGAGCGCGGAGGAGGTCGTGCAGGGAATCCAGGCTTGGCTTTCGCTGGTCGGTCAGAAGACGGCGCGAGTCCCCATCCTCTATACGGACCGCGGATTCTGGGACGATCTAGGGACCACGCAGCTCGGTAATCATCCGCTCTGGGTGGCTGAAACCGGGGTCGCGGCTCCGTCGTCCCTGCCGGCGGGCTGGCAGACCTGGCTCTTCTGGCAGTTTTCGCAGAGCGGCAGCATGGAAGGGATCAGCGGCGCGGTGGACCTCGACGTCTTCCAGGGCAGCCTGCAGAGCCTCCAGCAGATGGCGTCCAGCCCCTCGACGCCTGGGCTCTAAGGCTTGAGCGGCACAAATTCACAGAACCGGCCAGGACCGCGTCTCAAGGTCAACGACTTTCTAAGGAGCCTTTCCCATGACTGGACGCAAGCCTTACCATCTCGTCCTCTGCGGCAGCCTGGCCCTGGCGGCGCTGGCGGGTTGCCAGGATCACTCATCCGGGTCTTCCCCCGCACCCTCACCCTCACCCACGGAAATCGTGACCATCTTCATCGGCGGGCGGTGCAACGTGGACGGGCCGACGATCCACCGGCCGCTCCCAGGGGGTCACGCCGAGCTCGCCCGGCGGCGAGATCTCCTTCACGGGGCTCTTCGCCACCGACTATCAGGTGAATCAAACGGTTTTCGCCAGCGACGGCTCGTCGCAGCAGAAGACCTATGGACCGCTCAGCGTGCGCTGACTTTACTTCGCCCGCTTTGGCGCCCCCCGGTCCGTTGACCCTCAGTTGATCTCCACCGGCCCTGTCCCCTCTTCTCACGGCCACCCCATCCGCCGGGAGAAGAGGGTCAGTTGGAATTCCCGCACCACCTTCGCCGTTCATTCTGACCGAAATTCAGAAGCGCCTCAGTCGGCCCTCCTCTGTGCGCCTGTGTGACGGTGGCGCGGGGCCGTCCACGCAGCCCGGCGGTTCTCCTGGCCGTCGGTACTGCCCGCCATCCGGGGGCTCGGCGACGACCGGGCCGGGCTATACAATTTTATGATATCATCGCCAGATCCGTGCTCACCTCCTCCGCGCCCGGAGCTCATTGCTCGGAGACATCGTTCGGATGAAGTCTATGGATCAAGCTGCACAAGCACACAGAGCCGCCGGCGAAGGCCGCGTCTCAAGGTCAACGACTTTCAAAGGAGCCTTTCCCATGACTCATTCCCCCTCGCCCTCGCCCTCGCCCTCACCCACGGAAACCGTGACCATCTTCATCGGCGGGCAGTGCCACGTGGACGGGCAGACCATCGAGTGCCATGACGCGTCCCGGTCGGAGCCCTGGAACCGTCTCACGAAAGTCAATTGGGAATTGATCAAGGTTTCCAGCGGCCGCTCCCAGGGGGTCGCGCCGAGCTCGCCCGGCGGCGAGATCTCCTTCACGGGGCTCTTCGCCACCGACTATCAGGTGAATCAAACGGTTTTCGCCAGCGACGGCTCGTCGCAGCAGAGGACCTATGGACCGCTCAGCGTCGCCGGGTAGTTCCAGGCCTACTCCGTCCGCAGCGCCACCATCGGATCGACCTGGGTGGCGCGCCGCCCCGGCACCCAGGCCGCGAAGAGCGAGACGAGGGCGAGCGTGGCCGCCACGGGCCGCCGGGCCGTGGTCTATCAGAAGACGGGGGCCGGCGATCCGCCCCGGATCTCCTGAGGAGCGGCTTGGATCGTGGAATGTCCGTCCGGAAGCCCGAGACGTTGCTGAACGTTCTTTGGGCATCAGGCATCCGGCGCGCTCCTTGGCAGCCGGATCTTGGGACAAACAGTCTCGGGGCTAATCATTAGCACCTCCGTCGCCGACACTCGCCTTCCGGCGGTAATGAAGCTGACTTCGGGGCAGGCGTCGCATCACCGGTACGCCGCCGCCTGGGATTCCATACGGCTCGGCGTACGCCCTGTCGCGAATCGTCTGGCACCTCTCCTGGCAGGGCGGCGACAGCGGCCTGCGCGGCTATCCGCTGCGCTACCAGGCGGGCGACCGCCGCTTCCTGCTGACCCTGGAGCAGCGCTTCTACAGCGACCGCGAGATCTTCCACCTCGTCCACCTCGGCGCCGCGTCCTTCTTCGACGCCGGCCAGGCCTGGTTCGTGGACACCCTCACGGCGCGCGACCGCGTGCTGGAGGCCCAGCAGCAACGGAGAGTCCTGAAGGACATCGGCGTCGGCCTGCGCATCGCCTCCAGCCGCTCCTCCCGCGGCGCCGTCCTCCACCTCGACATCGCCTTCTCCCTCGACCGCAACAACTCGATCCAGAGCGTGCAGTGGCTGGTGTCGACGGGGGATACGTTCTGAAGGCGCTTCAACGCGCTTTCCCGCCCCGCAGGTGGGCCTTCACCAAGGAAAAGGCGCTGAACGAAAAACCCGGCCCAAGGCCCGCGATGAGAGAGATCGCGCTCAGGTCTCCGGACAGGACGTCGGACGCACATTTGCGCACAGCCTCGGCGAAGATCGGGATCTGCTCGCGCTGGCCCTCCGCCAGCCGGCACAAGTCCAGGAGCTCGGGATCACGGCGCTCCACCAGAGCCGTGAGGTCCAGATGGCGGCCTCCGCGGTCGATGAGGCACAATCGTGTTCTCCAGCCAAAGGAGAGCCCTTCGATCACGACGATCAGATGCCGGCCGCGATAGGAGACCATATAGGCGTTTTTATATCCCGGCCGCAGGTAGCCGGGACCGATCACCATGACGTTGTCGATCACCTGCGGGAAGCGGTCCACCGGATTGCGATACGGCTCTTTCCGAAAGCCGAAATCCTTCTCCAGAAAGCTGAAGGACTCGCCGCAGAGGTGGCGAAACCGGGCCAAGGTATCCGAGGTGCCGGCGACGTCTGCGGGAGCTTCGCCGACAGGCCGCAGCTCCGCGAGCGAGCGGGGAGGCCTCTTTGGCTCTCCGGCCTCGGGCGGCACCCTTCCCTCCACGACCCGGGAGTAGCCGATTCCCGGCGACCAGGCCGGGAGCCCCAGCGATCGGGCGAGAGCGGCATGGCGATCCATGGCGCTCATGGCCGGGTCGCCGGCCAGAGCTTCATAAACCGACTGGCTGCTGGCTTCCGCACCGAAATAGCCACAGAGAGCTTCGACCTCGGCCGGACTGGCTGATTTCTCCGCAAAGTCCCTGGGCCCGGTGAGCGAATTGTGCGTGAAGCGGGAAGCGCCACCCTCAAAAAGCCCGCACCAGAAGCCGGCGCCTATCCCTCGCGCCACCTGGATGATGATCCGCACGTCGAGGGTTTCCGAAGTCCTCTCGCAGATCAACGTACCCGCAGGAGAATGGGGAAAAACGTAGACATCCAAGCCCTTCAGAGCGCTCAAGGCCTGGGTCGGGCGGTCGGTGCGAGCGAGGATCTGGGTGTAGTGTGGCATTGCCTGGCTCCGATTCCCGAACGGAGCACCGCCGGACCGCCTGACCGGCGTTGCTGGTAAAATAGAAGCCTATCATGCGAAAAGCGGCGACCTCCCTGCTGGTCCTCCTCCTCTCTCTGTCCGCCACAGCGCCGGCGGAAGACGTTCCCCGGCCTCTGGCGGAGACGCTCTCCGTCGCGCCGCTCTCCAGGGTTCAGACCGTGAGCTTCGGCCCGCTCGACCGCGGCTGGCTCGCGGTGGACGACGTCGCGCGCAAGGAGCAGGGCCTCGCGCCGCGCTATGCGGTCCCGCGCGCGGTCAGCCTGACGCCGCAAACGAGCGGCACCTGGGAGGAGCTCAAGGACGGCCGGTGGCTCTGGCGGCTGCGCATCCGCGCCCAGGCGGCGGTCTCGCTCAACCTCGGCTTCACGCGCTTCCGGCTGCCGGCCGGCGCGCGCCTCCAGATCTATTCCGCCGACCTGGCGTACGTCGTGCGGCCGTTCACCTCCGAAGACAATGAGCGCCATCGCGAGCTGTGGACGCCGGCGGTGCCCACCGACGACCTGGTCGCCGAGCTGGCGGTGCCGACCGCCGGACGCGGCGACGTCGACCTCGAGCTCGGGCAGGTGGGCCAGGGATACCGCGGCTTCGGCGACTCCACCGGGGTCACTCTCAAGTCGGGCTCCTGTAACATGGACATCGCCTGCCTCAACGGCAACGATCCCTGGCGGCAGACCGCGAGCGCCGTGGGCCGCATCTCGATCAACGGCTCCATTCTCTGCACCGGCTCGCTGGTGAACGACACCGCGCGGGATCACAAAATGTATTTCATCACCGCCAATCACTGCGGCCTCAACGGCTCCAACGCCGCTTCGCTGGTGGTGTATTGGAATGATCAGAATTCGACCTGCCGCACGCCGGGCACTCCCGCCAGCAGCGGCTCCGGCGATGGCAAGCTCACTCAGTTCCACACCGGCTCCGTCTTCCGCGCCGGAAACACAGCCTCGGACTTCACCCTCGTCGAGCTCGTCGATCCGCCGGTCCCCGCCTTCCATCACTACTGGGAAGGATGGGACCACACGGACGGCGATGTCTCATGCCCGCAAGGGAGCTGCTATCAGTGCAGCTCCGGCGCGCTCTGCGCGGGCATCCATCACCCGAGCGGCAACGAGAAGCGGATCACCTTCGCCGAGCAGGCGATCCAGCCCGTGAGCTGGGCCAATTTTCCGGACTCGCCCGGCGACGGCACGCATCTCTGGGTGCATTGGGACCCCACCCCGGTCTTTCCGCCGAATCCGGCTCTGACCATCCCGCCGCAAGTCACCGAGCCCGGCTCCTCCGGCTCCCCGCTCTACAACTTGAATCACCGCTTCATCGGCCAGTTGCACGGCGGCCCCTCCGCCTGCGGCGCGACCGGCGACGCCCTCTCGGACGTCTACGGCCGCTACAGCGTCTCCTGGACCGCCGCCGCTCCGTACCTGGACACCGCGAGCACCGGCGAGCTGTTCATCGACGGCCAGGACGCTACCGGCTCGATTTTCAGCGATGGCTTCGAGAGCGGGACCCTGGCGGCGTGGAGCGGGGTTGTGCCCTGATCCGCGGGCGATCCCAGCACCTGAGGCTCAATCCGTCCGCAGCGCCACCATCGGATCGACCTGGGTGGCGCGCCGCCCCGGCACCCAGGCCGCGAAGAGCGAGACGAGGGCGAGCGCGGCCGCCACGCTCGCGAAGGTGAGGGGATCGGTGGTGCCGACGCCGAAGAGGAGGCTCGCCATCACGCGGGTGGCGGCGAAGGCGAGGGCCAGCCCGGCCGCGAGGCCCGCCAGGGCCAGCGAGCCGGCCTCGCGCAGCACCAGCGCCAGCACCGTCCACCGCTCCGCGCCGAGCGCCATCCGCAACCCCATCTCCCGCGTCCGCTGGGCCACCGAGTAGGCGGTGACGCCGTAGATCCCCACCGCCGCCAACACCAGCGCCAGACCCGCGAACACCCCCAGCAGCACCATGTTGAACCGCCGTCCGGCCACCGACTGGGAGACCACCTTCGACATCGTGCGGACCTCGGCCACCGGCTGATCCCGATCGATGGACCAGACGGCGGAGCGGGCGGCCGCGATCAGGTTTTTCGGGTCCCCCTTCGTGCGCAGGACGAAATATTGGGTCGAGAAGGCGAGCTGCGCCGCCGACAGGTAGGCCTGCGGCCGGGGCGCGCCCTCCAGGCTGGAGTGGCGCACGTCGTCCACCACCCCCACCACGGTGATCCAGACCGGCTTCTTGGCGTCGAAGTCGCCGAAGCGGAACCGCTTGCCGAGCGGATCGGCGCCCGGCCAATAGGCGCGGGCCAGGGCCTCGCTGACCACCGCCACGCCCGGCGCTCCGGCCCGGTCGGCGCCGGTGAAGGTGCGGCCGCGCAGGAGCCGGATGCCCATGGCCTCGAAGTAACCGGGCGAGGCCTGCCGCATATCAGCCAGCGGGGTCTCCGTGGGCTTCGGGCGCGGCATCCCTTCGATGATCACCCCGTCGATCTCCTCCTCGCCGCTCAGCGGCAGATTGGAGACGATCCCGGCCACCGTGACGCCCGGCAGGGCGCGCACCTCGGGGCGGAACCCGGGATCGATGTGCGCCACGCGGGCGAAGCTGCGGATGAGAAGGCCGGCGCAGACCACCAGCACCACGGCGAGCGCGGTCTCGACGATCACCAGGACGCCGCGGGTGCGGTTGCCGCGGGAGGTGCCGGAGCCGGCCCGCGTGCCGTCGCGCAGCGATTCGGCGAGGTCCGGCCGGGTCATCTGGAAGGCCGGCGCGAGCCCCGCCAGCAGGCCCGTCAACAGGGTCACTCCCAGGGTGAACAACAGGACGCGCGAATCGAGCGTCAGGTGACGGGAGACCGGCACGTCGTCCGGAATCCAGAGGGTGAACGCCCGCAGCCCCCAGAGCGCCAGGAGGAGCCCGGCCGCGCCGCCGGTGAACGCGAGCAGCGCGCTTTCGGTGAGGAGCTGGCGCACCATCCGCCCCCGGCCGGCGCCGAGCGCCGTGCGGACAGCGATCTCCTTCTGCCGCGCCGCCGCCTGGGCGAGCAGGAGGCTGGCCACGTTCACGCAGGCGATCAGCAGCACCACACCCACGGCGGCGAGGAGGATCAGCAGAGCGGGCCGGATGTCCCCCACCAGCTCGCGGCGCAGCGGCGCCACGCGGTTGTGCCAGCCGGCGTCGGAATCGGGGTGGGCTTTTTCCACTCGCCGGGAGATCTCGGTCATCTCGGCCTGCGCCTGGGGGATGCCGACGCCGGGCTTCAGCAGACCGATCGCGAGATAGCCGCGGTTCCCCCGGTTCTGCCGTCGCTCGGGCGAAAAGGCCAGCGGCACCCAGACGTCCGGCTGGGCGGCGAACCCGAAACCGTGCGGCATCTCGCCGCCGCGCGGAAAGGCGAAACCGGCGGGCATCACCCCCACCACCGCCAGCGGCGCGCCGTCGATGTGGAGGACGCGGCCGATCACGTTGCGGTCGCCGCCGAAACGGCGCTGCCAGAAGTCGTGCGAGAGCAGGATGGTGGTCCGCTTGCCCTTGTCGTCGTCCTCCGGCTGCAGGGTACGGCCGAGCAGGGCCGGTGTGCCGAGCGCCTGGAAGAGCTCGCCCGAGACCTTCACCGCCGCGATCTGCTCGGGGTCGCCGTCCCCCGTGAGGCTCAGCCGGTCGGCGGAGACGATCGCCATCTTCGCGAACGACTTCGCCGTCTTCCAGTCGTAGAACGTCGCCGGCGAGACCGGCAGCTTGTCGGGGAGGCCGACCTGGCGGGCCAGCTCCGGGTTCGAGGCCCAGATCATCGCCAGCCGCTCGGGATCGCGGAACGGCAGCGGCGCCAGCAGCACCGAATCGACGACGCTGAAGATCGCCGTGTTGGCGCCGATCCCCAGCGCCAGCGTGAGGACGGCGATGATCGTGAGCGCCGGCCGCTTGAGCAGCGTCCGGCCGGCGAAGCGAAGGTCCTGCAGCAGGGTCTCCATGCGGGTCCGCCCCTTTCGTCTCCACAAGGCCCTACGGAGC
>QHVW01001076.1 GCA_003223675.1 Acidobacteriota bacterium | reverse complement strand
CGGTGTATTTGGCGGCGTTGTTGAGCAGGTTGGCCACCACCTGGGCCATGCGGATGGCGTCCGCCTCGACGGTGAGGCCGCGGCGCGGGAGGTCGACCGCCAGGTTGTGCTGGCGTTGCTCGATCAGCGGGCTGGCCATCTCGATCGCTTTGGCAACGATTTCCGAGATCTCGATCGGCTCGCGCTTGAGGTCGATCTTGCCGCGGGTGATGCGGGAGACGTCGAGCAGGTCGTCGACGAGGCGGGTCAGATGGCGGACCTGCCGTTCGATGATCGTGCGTTCCCGCTGCAGGGTCTCGTCGCCGCGCAGTTGCATGAGCTGCAGCGCGGTGACGATCGGCGCCAGCGGATTGCGCAGCTCATGGCCGAGCATGGCGAGGAACTCGTCTTTCGAGCGGTTGGCCACCTCGGCCTCGGCGCGCGCCTCGCGCTCGCGGACCAGCAACTGCCGGTTCTGCTCTTCGGTCTGCTTGCGGCCGGTGACGTCCGAGAAGGCGTTGACCGCCGCGATGATCCGCCCCTCGGAGTCGTAGACCGGCGAGGCGCTGGCGGAGAGGATGCGCCGCGCGCCGTCCGGACGGATGTAAAGGATTTCCTCCTCGAGGACGGTCTCGCCGCCGAGGGCCCGGGTGAGCGCGTATTCATCGGCCGCGAAGGGGCTGCCGTCGGGGTGCACGGCCGTGTAGGAGGCGAAATCGCCGATCTGGTGGGTGGGCAGCGGATCATGGCCGATGATCGTCCGCACGCGCTCGTTGGCCAGCAGGGTGCGTCCGGACGGGGCCTCGGCGACGATCACTCCCGCCGGCATCTGGTTCACCACCGTCTCGAGCAGGCTGCGGGCGGCCTCGACCTCCCGGCGCGCGCGGACCTGCCCCGTGACGTCCACCGCGACGGCCATTACGCCGAAGACCTGGCCGGACGCGTCGCGCATCGGCTGGGCGGTGAACTTGAAGAAGTGGTCCTCGACGGCGCCGTCCCCCTGGACGTCGAGAGGCACGAGGTACTCCTCGGCCGTGTAGGGCTCGCCGCTGGTGTAGACCCGGCTGAGCGTGCGGACGATCGGCGCGTCGTCCGGCAGCTCGGGCAGGGCCTCCCGGAGCGGCTTGCCCACGAGGCCCGTCCGGCCGACCATCCGCTCGTATTGCGGATTGGCCAGGTCGTAGACGAGGTCGGGGCCGACCAGGACGCACACCGGTACGGGGGCCTGCATGAATTGCGCGTAGAGCCGGGCCCGGGAGCGCTCGGCCTCCCGGCGGAGGCGCGACAGCTCCAGGTGGGTGCCGACGCGGGCGAGCAGCTCGCGCGCCGAGAACGGCTTGGCCAGGTAGTCGTCGGCGCCCGCCCTCGTCCGCCCGCAGGGCCTGGAGGAGCTGATAGCCGTCCAGGCCGGGCATCATGATGTCGGAGAGGATGAGGTCCGGAAGCGTCTCCCGGGCCCGCTCCAGGGCCGCGGCGCCGTCGGCGGCCGTCTCCACGCTCCAGCGGCCGCGCAGCAGCCGGGTGACATAGTCGCGCATGTCGGCGTTGTCGTCGGCGAGGAGGATGCGCGCCGTTCCGCGCTGCGGAGACGGAGGCTCTTCGGGATCACCATCTTGGGACCAGCGCAGCGCCTCTTCCACGAACGCCGCCGGGCCGACGGCGGTGGAGGCAAGCCCGCGCGGCGCCGCCAGGCGGTCTGGGGGCAGGTGCGCGGAGCCGAAGGGGATCGCCACGGTGAAGGTGGAGCCCCGGCCCACGGCGCTCTCGACCGTCACCTCGCCGCCGTGCAGCTTGACCAGCTCGGACACCAGCGAGAGCCCGATCCCGGTCCCCTCGTGCGTGCGCGACCGCGCGCCGGGCACGCGGTGGAAGCGGTCGAACAGCAGGGGGATCTGATCGTCCGGAACGCCGGTGCCGGTGTCGCGCACGGTGAGCACGGCGCGGTCGCCCCGCCGGCGCAGCGCGACCTCGATCTCCCCCTCGAAAGTGAACTTGAGCGCGTTCGAGAGGAGGTTGAGGACGATCTTCTCCCACATGTCGCGGTCGACGTAGACCGGCTCGCCGAGGGGGGCGACGTCGAGCGCGTACCGCAGGCCGGAGCTCTCGATGGCGGAGTGGAAGGCGCTGGCGAGATCCCGCGTCAGCAGCGCGAGGTCGGCCGGCTCGTAGGAGGCCTGGACGCGGCCGGCCTCGAGGCGGGAGAAATCGAGGAGCGTGTTGACCAGCTTGAGCAGCCGGAGGGCAGCGTCAGCGGCGTGCGCAGCTCGTGGCTGACGTTGCTGAAGAAGGCCGTCTTGGCGCGGTCGAGCTCCGCCAGCGCCTCGGCGCGGGCTTTCGCCTCGGCGAGCGCGCGGGCGTTCGAGACCGCGGTGGCGATCTGGCCGGCGGCGAGCGCGAAGAAGCCGCGGTACTTTTCATCGAAGATGAGCCGCGGGCTGATCGCGGCGATCAGCGCTCCGGCCGGCCGCTCCTCCCCCGGCTGAGCAATGGGGACCACCGCCACCCGCTGCGCCGGCAGAGGCCCCGCCGCAGCCGGGAGCTCCTCCAGGACCCGCGTTTCGCCGGTCCGCAGGACGTCCGCCAGCGGCCAGAGCGGGTCCGCCGCCTCCAGATCGATCCGGGCGGGGCTGGCGGGGCCCCCCGGCTCCAGGCCCGCGGCGCCGGCCAGCGTGGCCCCCTTGCCGCCGGCATCGAAGAGGTAGACCAGCCCGAACGGCAGGTCGTCCGGATTCTCCCGCAGGACGCCGGCCGCCGCCTCGCAGGCGGCCTCGGCGGTCGCCGCCTTCTGGGTGCGGGCGGCGAGCTCCTGCAGCGTCTTGAGGCGCCGCGCGCCGAGCACCCTCTCGGTCGTCTCGGTGACGGTGACGAAGACCCCGCCGACGCTCCCCCCCTCCTCGCGGATGGGGCTGTACGAGAAGATGAAATAGCACTCCTCGACGAAGCCGTGGCGGTCGAGCGGCAGCAGGAAGTCGACCAGCGTGGTGGTCTTCCCCTCCATCACCCCCTGGAACATCGGCCCGATGATGTCCCAGATCTCGGCGAAGGTGACCCGGGTGCTGAGCCCCATGGCGGCCGGGTGCTTGGTGGAGCCGAGGATCGGCCGGAAGCCGTCGTTGTAGAACTGGGTGAATTCCGGCCCCCAGGCGATGTACATGGGGAACCCGGTCTCGAGCAGGATGCTGAGCGCCGTGCGCAGGCTCTGCGGCCACCCCTCGACCGGACCGACCGCCGTCTTGGACCAGTCGATCGAACGCATGAGCGCCCCCATCTCGCCGCCGCCGGCGAGCGGGTCGGTCCTGGGCGCGGGGGCTGGGACGGGTAGATTCGTGGCCATCGCGGAGAAATTCTATCTTCAAGG
>QHVW01000545.1 GCA_003223675.1 Acidobacteriota bacterium | reverse complement strand
AACGCCGCTACCGTTTCAGCGCCAGCCACCTGTACCGGCGTGCGGGCTGGAGCGAGGCCGAGAACCGGGCCCGCTTCGGCAAGCGCGCCAACCTGCCGGGACACGGCCACAACTACCGCCTGTACGTGACGGTGGGCGGCGAGATCGACCCCGCGAGCGGCTTCGTGGTCGACCTCGGAGCGCTCGACGCCGTCGTCCAGGAGCGGGTGATCGAGCGCCTGGACCACCAGCACCTCAACGCCGCGCTCCCGGAGTTTCGGGAAGGGGGGGAGATCCCCTCCAGCGAGAGCCTGGTCCGCTGGATCCACGGACAGCTCGCGGAGCGCCTCCCGTCGGGCAGCCGGCTGGTCAGGCTCCGCCTGGAAGAGGACGAGGACCTCGCCGCCGAGTGGAACGCCGGCTGAGGGCTCCACGGCTTTGCGTTAACATAATACGCCTTACCGGTCTGACCAGTCGGATGAAGATCCGGCCGATCCGACGGATCCGTCCGATCGGTCGGATAAAGCCTCTCCTAAGCCGGCTTCCTGAGATCCGCCAGGAGCTGCTCCAGCGCCCGGATCAGGTCCTCCTGATCCACCTCGCTCTGGCGGAAGCTCAGCGACAGGCTGAAGGTCCGGTCCGGGGCCTTGAACCGGAAGACGTAGGGCTTGCGGCGGCTGGACCTGCCCCCCTTGTCGCCGCGCCGGAGGCGCTGCCGGAGATCGTCGCGGTTGAGGCCGCGGCGGGCCACCTCTTCGAGCAGCTCGATCATCTCCTCCTCGTCACGGGCCTTGAGCACCTCCAGCAGCAGCGACTTCGAGGTGAGCCCCAGCGCCTGGGCGGTGTCGCGCACCCGCGGCGGCATCTGCAACAGCGACAGGCTCTCGGTGATCACCGTCCGCGACTTGCCGACCGCCTCCGAGATCTCCTCGTGCGTGTAGCCGTGGCTCTCGGCCAGCATGCGGTACCCCTCGGCCTCTTCGAACGGGGTCAGGTCCTTGCGCTGGAGGTTCTCGATGAGGGCGATCTCCAGCGCCTCCTCATCGGAGACCTCCATCTCGATCGCCGGCACCTCGTAGAGCCCCGCCTCCTGGGCGGCCCGGTAGCGGCGCTCGCCGGAGATGATCCGGTACAGCACGCCGCCGCCCGCCAGCAGATCGCCGTCGCCGCCCGGCAGCGGGCGGACCAGGATCGGCTCCAGGATCCCCTTGTCGCGGATCGACTGGACCAGGTCGTCCAGGTCCCCCATGGCCGAGCGCGGCTGGCCCGGGTCGGGCTCGATGGCGGAGAGCGGGATCATCTTCCCGACCGGCGTCTCGTGCCGGGCCGTGAGCTCCTCGACGAAGTGGGTGTCGTGGCGCATCTTGACGCGCGTGGGCAGGCCACGCTTGCGGGCGGGCTCAGACACGGCTCAGCACCTCCTCCGAAAGGCGATAGTACTCATAGGCTCCCGTCGACCGCGGGGCGAAGGTGAAGATCGACTCCCGGTAGGCCGGGCTCTCCTCCAGCCGCACGCTCTTGGTGATCACCGTCTCGAAGACCTTGACGCCGAACACCCGCTGGATCTGCTCGTAGATGTCCTTGGCCAGCAGCGTCCGCTTGTCGTACATCGTGATCAGGGCCCCCAGGATCTGGAGCTGCGGGTTGGCCCGGACCTTGATCTTGTCGATCGTCTCCAGCAGGTCGTCCGTCCCTTCCAGGGCGAAATAGCTGGCCTGGATGGGGATCAGCACGTGGGTCGCCGCCACCAGGGCGTTCACCGTGATGATCCCCAGGGTGGGCGGCGTGTCGATGATGATGTAGTCGTAGTCGTCCTGGACCCGCTGGACCTCGTCCTTCAGCCGGTAGTGGCTGTCCAGCTCGCCGATGAGCTTGGCCTCGATCTTCGCCAGGGCGATGGTCGACGGGGCGATGTAGAGGCTCGCGATCTTCTCCGCCGGCTGCACGACGTCCGGCAGGTGGATCTGGTCGTCCGTCAGGGCGTCGTAGACCGAGATCCGGAGGTCGTGGATGTCGAGGAAGGACATCGAGCTGTTGGCCTGCGGATCGAGGTCCACCAGCAGGGTCTTCCTCCCCTTGCTGGCCAGAGCCGCGGCGAGGTTGATGGCGGTGGTGGTCTTGCCGACCCCACCCTTCTGGTTGGTGATGGCGATGATCATAGGCGGCGGGCAGTCTAAGGAAAGCCTCCAGTCAGGTCAAGCCGAGACCGGCCGCGATGTCGGCGCGCCGACATCGCGGGTAAACCTATGAATTTCCTGGAGTTACATCGTCCATTTGCCGAGATCGTCGGGGCTGATCTCCTCGAGCCACTTCTTCAGCTTCTCCTCGTCGTTGGCGTCGGTCGCGAGGTCGACCGCCTGCGCCTTGTCGAGCACCGAGCGCAGCACGAAGATGGGCGAGCCGGTCCGCAGGGCCAGGGCGATGGCGTCGCTCGGGCGGGCGTCCACCTGGACCCCCCGCTCGTGGTTGCGGATATGGATCACGGCGAAGAAGGTGCTCTCGCGCAGGTCGGAGATGACGATCTTCTCCACCTTGCCGCCGAGCTGCTCCAGCACCGAGCGCAGCAGGTCGTGGGTCATCGGACGGGGGGGCTCGACCCCTTCGATGCGGAGCGCGATGGCGTTGGCTTCGAAGACGCCGATCCAGATGGGCAGGAAGAGCTGGCTCCCGATGTCCCGGAGAATCACGATCGGAACGTTCGACGAGGGGTCCAGCATCAACCCCTTGATCTCGACCTGGAGCTCATCGTTAGGGTTACTCATGCCCCTATTCTGGGCGTGAGACGGGGGGAGGTCAAGGTGAAAAAAGCGCTCAGGAATGCGCGAGAGCCGGGGCTTCCAGACGCCGCCCGACGAGGCTGTAGGCGAAGGCCGTCTCCACCCGCACCGTCGTCGTGCCGCCCAGGGAGACGGGCTCCGGGCCGGTCTCGAAGTGGATCACGCGGTGGCAGGGGGTGCGGCCGGTCTGCGTGCCCGGCTGCTTCCCCCAGCCGGTCACGATGACCTCGAAGTCCTTCCCCACCAGCCCCACGTTGATCTCGCGCTGGATCCCCTCCTGGAGGGCGAAGAGGCGCTGCAGGCGCTCGTCCGCGATCTCCGCGGGAATGGCGCCGTCCAGCCGCGGGGCCGCGGTGCCCGGGCGCGGCGAGTACTTGAAGGCGTAGACCACGGCGAAGCGGACCTCGCGCACCAGCTCCAGGGTCTGCGCGAAGTCCTCCTCGGCCTCGCCCGGGAACCCCACGATGATGTCGGTCGAGAGCGCCAGGTCGGTCCGCGCCCGGCGGAGCTGGCCCACCAGATCGAGGTACTCGTTCCGGGTGTAGCCCCGCCCCATACGGCGCAGCACGCGGTCGGAGCCGGACTGCACCGGCAGGTGCAGGTAAGGGGCGATGTTGGCGTGCCTCCCCACCTGCTCCACCATGCGCGGCGTGAAGTCGCGCGGGTAGGAGGTGATGAAGCGCAGCCGCCGCAGGCCCGGCATGCGGGCCACCCGGTCGAGCAGGTCGGCGAAATCCCAATCCCCGCCCGGCTCGCGCCAGTGGTTGACCGTCTGCCCCAGCAGCTCGATCTCCTGGAAGCCATAGTCGAGGAGGTGCCGGACCTCGCCCAGGATGTCCGCCATGGGGCGGCTGCGCTCGGGGCCGCGGGTCTTGGGGACGATGCAGAAGGTGCAATTCTTGTTGCACCCCTCAATGATGGTCACCATCCCCTTGTGCTCGCCGTGGCGGGAGACGGCGTCGATGTCGTACTGCCGGCTCTCCGGGAAGCCGGTGGCCACCACCCGCTCGCCGGCCCGGCGCCGCGCCACCACGTCCTGGAGCTCGCCCACGCGCGCCGGCCCCAGCACGAAGTCGAGGTCCGGCACCCGCTCGAGGGCCCGCTCCCCCTCCTGCTGGGCCACACAGCCGCAGAGGCCGATCAGCAGATCCCCCTTCCCCCGCTTGAGCAGGCGGTACTCGCCCAGCCGGGAGTAGACCTTCTGCTCAGCCTTCTCGCGCACGCTGCAGGAGTTGAGGAGGATGATGTCCGCCTCCTCGACCTCGCGGGTGGGGAGGATCCCCTGCTGCATGAGCTGGCCGGCCATGCGCTGGCTGTCCAGCTCGTTCATCTGGCACCCCCAGGTCTCGATGTAGAAGCGGCGGGGGCGCGTCATCGCGGGACCTCCGGGCCGGGGGGCGGCGTGCGCACCGCGTCGTCGTTGAGCACCGGCGGCTCGATCGACTGTATGGCGGGCGCCGGCTCCTTCTTCTTGGCGGCCTCGTCGGCCGGCTCGACCTCGATCCCCTCGTCCAGCCAGCCGGGGAGCGCGCCGGCGGCCCTCCCCTCCTCCAGGAATTGGGCCAGCTCCTGCTTGGCGGCGTCCACATCCAGCCGGGTTTGGCGCAGGCGGTCGAGCACGCGGTCCCAGTCGGGCTTGATCTGGGTGTCGCGGAGGAAGGTGTCGCTCTCGCTGTAGAACTTCTGGCGCAGCGAGATCGATTTCTGCTCCAGGTCCTTGACCTCGTCGGCCGCCTGCTTCCAGGTCTCGCGCAGCTCGCGGGCCCGGCCGCGCCAGTACTGCTCGTCCTTCACGGCCGGAGCGGGAGCGGCGGCCGGCGTCTTGGCGGCCTTCTTGTCCTTCTTGGGATCGGCGACGGTGATCTGCCCCTTGCTGGCGTACTTCGGCAGGGTCTTGTCGGTGATCACGGCGACGGGCTTGCCGGCGTTGGCGCGCCGCTCCTTCTCCGCCCGCGAGGCCTCGACCAGCGTCTGCGGCGTGGTGGCGCC
>QHVW01000544.1 GCA_003223675.1 Acidobacteriota bacterium | reverse complement strand
GATCGGGCGGTCGCCGAGGCGGGCTTCCTGGAAGGATGGCTCCATGTCCGGGATTATGGGCAAAATCGATGCCGCCGGCTTGGAACCTTCCTCCCGTTCCCCTCGTAGGGAGGCTTGTACGAGGAAGATCGACGGAGGGAAGATCATGAAAAAGACCGCCCTGATTGTCTTCACCATAGGCCTCGCCGTGCTGCTCTGGGCCGTGCCCGCCAGCGCGAAGGAGGTCGTCCGCTCGTTCCGGCAGCAGATCCCGGTAGGGAGCGCCGGCAGTATCCACCTGGACTTTCCCGTCGGCGAGCTCCGCGTCGAGGGGTGGGACGGCCGCCAGGTCGACCTCGACGTCCAGATTGTCTGCAACCACTCGTCGAGCCGCTGCGAGAGCGCCGCGAAGGCCCTGCGTCTCGTCTACAACGCGGCGGGCGGCCAGCTCGAGGTCAAGATCAAGGACTGGCCCCACTGGGGAGGCACCAAGGGGCTGAACGTCAACGCCACCATCCACGTCCCCCGCAACCTGCCGCTGAAAACCGATCTCGGCGTCGGCTCGCTCACCATCCAGGGAATCGCCGCGGACGTTACCGCCGACCTCGGCGTCGGCGAGGTCCACGTCAACCTGCCGCAGGAGGCGATCGGCTCGGCGGCCATCGACACCGGCATCGGCGAGGCCAGCCTGTCGGCCGGCGGCCGGCGCTATTCGAGCGAAGGGCTGATCGCGCGGCAGATCAACTGGGACAAGGGCACCGGCCGCGCCCGGGTCAAGGTGGACTGCGGGGTGGGCGAGATCCACGTGACGCTGACGTGAGCCCTCACTCCCCAACCCCTCTCTCCCATCCCTCCGCCCACCCTGCCGGGGAGAGAGGGGCCAACGGACCGGGTGCGCCTACCCCCCCGCCACCGGCCGCCACACCAGCCACCGCACCAGCAACCCCGCCCCGAACAGGAAGTTGCCCACGCTGACAGTCCCCATCAGGATCCGCACATCGCTCCAGACGTCGAGGTTGGCCCAGACCCGCACCAGGGTCAGCAAAGCGAGCAGGACGAGCCCCACGGCCCAAAGGGCGACCGGCACACGCCGCTGGAGCCCCCCCGCCCGCCGCGCCTCCAGGAGGATCACGATCAGGCTGACCAGGCAGATGAACGAGATGAAGGCTTCGATCATCTCCATGACGGCATTGTAGACCTCCCCGGGAGGGGAAACGTTCCCGGGCAAAGCGATGCCAGGCGATCCCTCCGTCTCGGTCTCCCCCACCGAGGCGCGGCCGGCCCCGCCGCGAATCGCCTGGCATCCGATTCAGTTGTCAAAGAACCCGACGGCTCCAGCGGACCCCGAAAGCTCCGCCGCGAGCCTCATTCCCTGCTCTTCGAGCCTCATTCCCTACTCTTCGAGCCGCGTTTTCTGCTCTTCGAGCCTCCCGTCCTGCTCTTCGAGCCGCGTTCCCTACTCTTCGCGAGCTTCGACGAGCTCATCGAGCCCCATTCCCCCGCCTCCGCGAGGCTCAACGCACCCTTCGAGCCTCATTCCCCCTCGCTCGCATCCCATTCCCTCCCCTTCGCGCGACGCGAAGAGCTCGCAATGCCTCATTCCCTGCTCTTCGCGTCTCGCGACGTCCGGGGAATGCCTCGTTTCCTGCCCTTCGCGTCATCCGAAGCGCGGGGAATGAGGCCCGAGCTCCCCTTCGTGTCACGCGCATAACAGGGAATGTCATCCGCGCGATGGGGAATGTCGTCCCAAGCCGGGGGAATGCCTCATTCCCCCTCCTTCGCGTCGCATTCCCTCGGGGGAACGCAGCTCGATCTCCGGGGAAAATGCCTCGCAGAGCACATCCTGTGAGCGGAAGCCCCCGTCACGTCAAGCCAGGAGAGCCTGAGATTCCATTCCAAAGAGGCTTGACAAACCGACCGACAGCCCTTATCCTATGCACATCGTCGCCGTCTGTCAAGAGGATCCTTCCGAGGACGCTCAGAAGACAGCGACTGGGCTGGGGACTTCTAGGGATCGCAGGGCTCCGCCGTCGCATCAGGCGTCGAGCCCTCTCCCAGGGATTCCCCCGAGACAAGGCCCGAGCTCATTGACAAGCGAAGTACCTCAGCCGGGGGAACGGGATGGGGCCGTTCCCTCTGGCTACTTTTTTCGCGGCTGGCCAAGCCGGATCTGGAGCGGCTTGCCTTGGCCCGTTGGGCTGGGTGGGGTTGACGAAGCGCTAGGCAGCGGCGCACTCCGGAAGACGCATCTCCGTGACCACCAGATCCTGAACGACGGCGGCGGCCCGCCGGCTTTTCGCCATGGTCGTCATCCTGCCGGCCACCGGCCAGAGGAACAGCCGGCGGACCACGGCTCCGGCAAGCGCGTTGTTGAAGGTGATCGCCAGCGTGAAGCAGGTCGCCGCATGGTTCCAGGTCCGGCGCAGATCATCCGGCAACGGAAACTCGGCGGTCAGGTCGCGCACGCTTCCGCTGGCTGAATCGTGCTTCCGGTCGATCCGCCCCGTCAGCAGACGCCAGAGCGTGCGCCAAGAGAGGTGCTTCCGGACGATCGCGTTTCCAAGAAACTCGAGGATCGAAACATAGATCTCCGGCGTCCTCTCGTCTTCGATCAGTGACAACGCGCTCTCGAAGAACTCATCTCGGATCTTCCGGCACCTCCGGAGTTGGAGCACGCGGACCGCGGCGAAGCGCCCCAGGAGAAAAACCACCAAGGCTACGAGCAGGAGCCCAAAGCTTAGGTTGAGCATGGATCTATCCTCTCTTCCTTACCGCGTCCGTTGAACGTCTGCCGGCATGGGCCGACCTTTTTGCCCGCTGTTGCCGGGCCTCTCCGAGCTTCTTCATCGCCAGCTCATGGTCGCGAGCGTTCTCCCGGTCCTCCTGGAAGAACTTTGCAACCGGTACCGCGACGCCCCGCAGGACCCAGCCGAGGATGAAGACGCAGAAGGCCAGGAAGAGCCACCCGACCGGCAGGTGACTGATGGCGAATTCCACGGTCCTGGGCCAACCGCCTTGCGCCCCCTCTCCCTTCAACTATGCACCTCGTGTCCAGAGCTTGGGATGGCATCGCTGTACTCCTGAAAGCATCATAAATCCTTTGGGGTCAGTACGTCAAGGGTCCCAGCAATCCGCATTGCCGTTACCTCCTTGACACGACGCGAGCATGGAATTCAGGTTCCGAGCCTCCCCCTTCCTCCATAATCGCTCCACAATCACCGTGCATCCTCGTCGGTGGAAAGGAGGATGACCTCATGAACAGCAACATTCGTTGGATCGCTCTCGTCGGCGCGCTCCTGCTCGCCGCCGCGGTCGGCTTCTGGGCCTATCAGGCGGGCGTGGCGCACGGCATCGAGCAGAGCGGTAAGATCGTCGTTCCCCCGGCCGGGGGGCCGTATCCATACCCGTATCCATACTATGGTTGGCATCGGCCCTGGGGCTTCGGGTTCTTCTTCGTGCCTCTCTTCTTCTTCGCCTTCTGGTTCCTGGTCGTCCGGGGCCTGTTCTGGCGGCGCCGCGGCTGGTACGGTGGCGGCTGCGGGCCGCGCGGCCGCTTCGACGAATGGCACCGGCAGGCGCATGCGCGGGAAGGCGAGGTCCCCACGGGAGGTGCCGGCGAGTTGTGAGGACGATCCTGGTGGTTGACGACGAGCCGCAGATCGCCGAGATCGTGCGCGATTACCTGCGGCTCGCTGGATTCGAGGTGATCGTCGCCGGCGACGGCGTCCACGCGCTGGAAGCGGCGCGCGGGCGCCGTCCCGACCTCGTGGTGCTCGATCTCGGGCTCCCCGGCCTCGACGGCCTCGAGGTGGCGCGCGTCCTGCGGCGGGAGTCGGACGTGCCGATCATCATGCTCACCGCCCGGGTCGCGGAGGACGACCGGCTGCGCGGGCTGGAGATCGGCGCCGACGACTACGTCACCAAGCCGTTCAGCCCGCGCGAGCTGGTGGCCCGCGTCCGCGCGGTGCTGCGGCGGAGCGAGGGGCGGCACGTGGACGGCGACCTCCTGCGCGTCGCGGATCTGGAGATCGACGCCGGCCGCATGAGCGTGCGCCGTGGCGAGGAGCCGGTCGACCTCACGCCGACCGAATTCCAGATCCTGGCCACCCTGGCCCGCCACCCCGGCCGGGTCTTCACCCGCGCCCAGTTGCTCGACGCCGCGCGCGGCACCGACGCCGAGGCCTACGAGCGCGCCATCGACAGCCATGTGAAGAACATCCGCCGCAAGCTGGAGCGCGATCCCCATGCGCCGCGATACCTGGAGACGGTGTATGGGATCGGCTATAAGCTGGTGGAGGAATGAGGGGGCACGGCCCGCCATGGCGCTGGCGAGACCAGCCGCCGTATTTTGCGGGCCGCCGCATGCCGCGGCGCTTCGTGCGGCGCATG
>QHVW01000543.1 GCA_003223675.1 Acidobacteriota bacterium | reverse complement strand
TCGAGAGCACGGCCTTCCCCTTGCCGAGATCGAGGAAGGCGCCGTAGGCGGCCGGGCTGGCGGCGCGCAGGCGGTGGTAGAGCGGCCAGAGGCGGGCCGCGGAGATTTTCGCCTCCAGCCGGCGGCAGAGGTTCATCTGGAAGATCTCCCCCGCGGCGATGCGCTCGACGGTCCGCGTCACCGCCGCCTCGAAGCCGCCGCGGTTGGGGCGGCTGATCACGCCGCCCCGCACGAGCGGGCCTTGCGGGATCTCAAAGTCGCTCCGCCGGCGGGCGGCGGCCAGGAGCTGCTCGGCCTCGAAGGCCGACCCCTCGCGCCAGGCATCTGTCGCATCCAGGGTCCAGCTCTGGCCGTCCCAGCGCAGGGCGGCGTCATAGAGGGACAGATGGAGATCGGGGAGGCCGAGATCGTCCTCCGGCGGCGGAGGGAGGGACTCCAGCTCTCCTCCCAGCTCGTAGCCGAGATAGCCCACCAGCGTGGCCCCGGTCCATCTCCAGGCCGCGAATGCCGCCTCCAGCAGCTCGAAGCCGGAGGCGGCGAAGGTGCAGTGTCCCAGGGAACCGCGCACCGTGGACCGGCCGCCGTGCGTGAAGAGCGTCGCCAGCGGCCGGGAATACACACGGTGCCCGCCCGCGGCTCCATCCAGCCAGGAGAAGCCAGGCGTCTCCCGCAGCTCTTCAGCGACCTGCTCGGGGCTTGGCGGGCCTTGCGGGCCGGGGACCCGCAGGGGGGTTTTCGATCCCCGCGATCCCGGACGAGGCGGGGGAAGAACGGCCTGGAGCCGGTGGGCGAGCCGGTCGCGCCGTTGCCAGGAGAGCCGGTCGGACCACATGGAAAGGGAAGCCGCGGTCAGCGGGAGGTGTCGACCCGCAACCGCTCGGCCGCCGCCACGTCTGAGAGTAGATCCGCCCACTTTCCCGCATCGGGAGCGGGCTGGGGCGGCTCCACCAGTTGGGACTCCGTGTAGGCGTAGTTGATGGGGAGGAGATAGGCGCCGTCCGGCTGGATCGCCACCAGCCCGACGACTCGCCCCTGGTAGTCGAGCACCGGGCCGCCGTCGCTGCCGGAGGGAGGATGGCCTTCGAGGGCCAGGTAGGCGACCCCCTGGATCTGCCGGGGGGTCGCGCCGAGCTTCCCCTCCAGGAGGATCGGCGCGCCGTCCGTCGGGACCACGAAAACGAGCGGGTCGCCGCCGCGCAGCGCCGTGGCGTCGCCGAGTTGCAGGGGCTCCGCCTTGATGCCGGGGACGCTCACGAGAGTCAGGCCGATCTCATTGTCTTGTTTGGCGACCTCGGCGTCGACGGGTGCGCCGTGGGTGAGGGCGAGGCCGGGAGCGACCAGGAAGCCGGAGATCAGCCGGCCGCCCGCGGCGTGGAAATTCATCACCGCGGGCAGGACCAGAGTGGACAGCTCCTGAAAGGAGAGGGTCCTGGGCCAGGAGCTCGCCGGCTCGGCGGCTGAGATGGGACCGGGCCGGTGGAAGGGGGAGCGGAACGGCTCGGTCTTGGAGCGCATGCCCAGCGGCAGGGCCAGGAGGGCCGCCGCGCCGAGGCCGGCGGTCACGAATCCCCGCAGCCGTGAAGGGGGTTTTTGCTCCGCCTGGACGGCCGTCAGCTCCGCATGGAGACCCAGTCCGGCCAGCCGCTCGTTCAGACGGTGGGCGGCCAGCCGTGAGGCGCTCCGCGCCAGCACGGGCCGGTCGGAGCCCAGGCTCTGTTGCAGAGTGGAGAAGGGGAGCGCCGGCGGGCCGAACGCGGCGATCTCACGCGCCAGCCCATAGCGGGCCCGGGGCTCGGCGAGGGGCGCAGCCAGCACCACGTCGACCAGGAGGCTCTCGTGGCAGACCGGACAGGCCTTCAGCGAAAGGGCGGCGGGCTCGCCGCAGCATGGGCAGGGCTCCCGCTGTGCATCGGACATCGCGGATGATTGTATATCGCTATTTGGCCTTGGGCACCGTCTTCAGCCGCTCCAGCACGCGCGTCGCGATCTGGCGGGCCTTATCGAGCTGATCGGTGCCGTCCGGGCTCTGCACGGTGATTATGAGCTGCAGGTTGCCCGTCACCACGTGGAGCTGCTGGATGCGGCCGCCCACCCAGAGGGCGGCATCCCCCAAGCCCCGGACGTCCTGCACCTTGCCGGCGGACATCGAGCTGAGCGCGGAGCGGCTCGACGCCAGGAAATCCCGGGCCGCCGAGGCGCTGCGTTGCGGCCGGATGAGCAGGCTCAGGATGCGGGGCTGGTCGAGCGAGCCGCTGTTGTAGATGCACTCCAGGGGGTTGCGCCCCTTGGCCTCGTCGAGGGTGCTGCTCATGGCGGCGAGCGTCTCGCCGGCGATGGCTTGGGCGTCCTGATCGGTGAAGAGCTGGCAGGCGTCGACCTTGAGGGGCTCGCCGGGCTTGGAATCGGCGCCGCCGCGGCAGCCCGCGAGCGAGGCGAGCGAGGCGGATACCGCGGCGGCGAGCAGGAACGGCGCGATGAGGAGCCGAGCAGACGTGGTCACTAGGAATCCCTCCCTGGGTCTCAGGGAGGGATTCTATCCCGGCTCACTGGATCTCGATCCGCCGCCCCTGGCGCTGCTCCTGTTGCGGCAGCGGGATCGTGACCTCGAGGACGCCGTCCTTGAAGTTGGCCTTCGCCTGATCGGGGCTCACCCCCTGGGGGAGCGGGACGGTGCGGTAGAACTGGCCGTAGCTGCGCTCGCTGCGGTAGACACCCCCCTCGTTCCGCTCCTGCTCCTGGCGCCGCTCCCCGTGCAGCACGAGGTAGTCGTCGTGGATCTCCAGGTGGACGTCCTCCTTCTTCATCCCCGGCAGGTCGGCGCAGACCACGAGGTTGCCGCCCCGCTCCGCGACCTCGACCTGGGGATACCAGAGGCCCTGCCCCAGCCCGGTGGCGCTCGGGGTCGTGGCAAGGCTCGAGGGTCGCGAGCGGCCGAGGCTGCTGCCCGTGAAGTCGTTGAAGAGGCGGTCCATCTGATCCATCATCGAGCGCATCATCCCGAAGGGGGCCTCGAGCAGGGAGAAGGGGCTGAGATACGAGCCGCCGCGCCGGGTCAGCCCCATCGACGATCCGCCGCCGCTCGCGGTCTGTGGTGAGCCGATGCTCGCGCTGGAGCCGGTGGTGCCGCTCGTCGAGGGTCTGCTCGGGGTCGAGGTGCCCGTGGCGCTGCTCCCCATCGTGTTGGAGGTTGAAGCGCCGCCCGCCTGCGGCGAGCCCGCCGCGGCCTGCGTCTGGTGGTGCTCCGGCCCCTGGGTGGCCGTCGCGGTGCCCGTCTGTGCCGTGTCCTTCATCTCAGCGGTGTCCGTGGGCATGATCACCCTCCTTTCATCCCGTCTCAATTGCAAGAACGGCTCCATGGGATATAAAGGGATCGGGGGGTTGTAGGGATGGATGGACACCGACCGCTGCGCCTGAGCGTTCTCGATCAATCGCCCATCGCGGAAGGCTCTACGGGTGGGGACGCGCTCCGCAATTCGATCGATCTCGCGCGCTGGACCGACGGGCTCGGCTACCACCGCTACTGGGTCGCCGAGCACCACGGCACGCCCATGCTGGCCTGTGCCAGCCCCGAGGTGCTCATCGGCACGATCGCGGCCGCCACCTCGCGGCTGCGCGTGGGGAGCGGCGGCGTCATGCTCCCGCACTACAGCCCGTTCAAGGTCGCCGAGGCGTTCAGCATGCTGAGCGGCCTCTTCCCCGGGAGGATCGACCTCGCCGTGGGCCGGGCGCCGGGGACGGACCAGCGGACCGCCGTGGCCCTCCAGCGCGACCGCCGCGAGCTCGCGCCGGACGACTTCCCGCAACAGCTCGCCGAGCTCCTGGCCTACCTCGGCGACGCGATGCCTGCGGACCACCCTTTCGCGGAGCTGGCGAAGACGCTGCCGGGCCTGCCCGAGCGCCCCGACCCCTGGCTGCTGGGCTCGTCTCCCCAGAGCGGGATCTGGGCCGCGGAGGTCGGGCTGCCTTACGCCTTCGCGGATTTCATCCACGCGGTGGGAGGCCCGATCGCGAAGCGCTACCGCGAGCAGTTTCAGCCTTCGGAGTGGTGCAAGGAGCCGCGGATGATGGTCGCCGTCTCGGCCATCTGCGCCGAGACCGACGCTGAAGCGGAAAGGCTGGCCGCCAGCACCCGGATGGCGATCTCGCTCCTGTACCGCGGGCGCCTGATCCCCGTGCCGCCGGTCGAGACGGCCCTGCGCTTCCTCGCCGAGCAGGGCGGCCCCGGGCTGCCCCCCGGACGGCGGGCGATCGTCGGCTCGCCGTCCAAGGTGCGGGAGGGGATCGAAGAGGTGGCGCGGGAGTACGGGGCGGAGGAGGTGATGGTGGTGACCATCACCTGGGAGCATGCGGCGCGCCGGCGCTCGTACGAGCTGATCGCGAGGGAGTTCGGGTTGCGCGGTTAGAGCCTCTAACAAAACCGGCCTAACGGGCTTGGTGAGAAGTCATTTCGAGCTAAGTCTTTGAAAGACAGCTTCTTTTACGGTCACGTTCGGGGCTCGCCCATCCACGCTACAAAGAGTTGGCTCGCTGGGACATAGGATCACGAAATCTGCTCTTTCTCCGCTATTCAAAAATTTAAACCGAATTGAACCGTCGCCCTGCAGGTTAAGCTCATCCGAA
>QHVW01000542.1 GCA_003223675.1 Acidobacteriota bacterium | reverse complement strand
TGGATCGAGGATCGCCATCTGCGGATCGTTTACTGGGAGGATGGAGCCACCCGCGTCTCACGAATCGGCAAGGCTCCCCGGGAGGCTTTGCAGGAACACCTGATGGGTGCGGGTGAGCTGCTGCGCTCGAATCTGCTCGACGATCCGCCCCTTTCCCATGCGATCCCAGAGGCCAGCCTCTTCGAAGCCCTGCCTTGATCATCCAGACCTTGGTCGAAGGGGAGGGAGAGGAGAGAGCGGTCCCCATCCTCCTGCGAAGATTCCGGGAGGTCAGCGGAGCGTTCTCCGTCGACTTCGGCCGCCCGATCCGGAAACATCGCTCAGAGCTCGTCAACGAGGGTCCCCTGCGCAGAGCGGTTCAGGTGGCTTTGCGGCAGGAGCGGGGCTGCGACGGCATCCTGGTTCTCTTCGATGCCGACAAGGACTGCCCCAAGGAGCTGGTCCTCCAAGCCCAAGCCTGGGCCCGGGCCGAAGCCGGGCGGACTCCTTGCGAGATCGTCATCGCACACCATGAGTACGAGGCTTGGTTTCTCGGCGCGTTGGAATCTCTACGAGACCGTCGAAACGTGCGCCCGGACGCCGTGTCCCACACCGACCCTGAATCGATGCGTGGCGCCAAAGAAAAACTTCGGTCGAGCATGCTCAGGTCCTATTCAGAGACCCTGGATCAACCAGCCCTGACCGCCCTCTTCGACCTCGCCGCCGCCTACCGGAGCTGCCGCTCCTTCCGCCGGATGGTCCACGCCTTCGGGCGGCTCGCCGCGGCGGCGGGAGCGGAGCTGGGAGAGTGGCCCCCTTCCACCTGGTTCTGAGGGCCCGGGGTTGCAGCATTCCGGAATGTAGGTCAAAATAAGCCCCCGCGAAGATGCCGCCCCCCACCGCCCTCCCACCCCGTCCCTCTTTCTTTTCCATGAGATAGCTACAACGGAGACATCTTGAGCCGCAGAATGCTGATCAACGCGCAGCGTCCAGAGGAGCTGCGTGTCGCCATCGTCCAGGGGAACACCCTGGAAAACTACAAGGTGGACGTCGCGGAGGCAGGCTTAACCCGCGGCAACATCTATCGCGGTGTCATCGCCAGCATCCAGCCGAGCCTGAACGCCGCCTTCATCGACTACGGCGCCGAGCGCCACGCGTTCCTGGCCATCCAGGACGTGGTCCCCGACGCCTACTACAAGCAGCCGCACAGCTCCCATCCCCGCATCGAGGAGGTGCTCGAGAAGGGGAAGCCGATCGTCATCCAGGTCGAGAAGGACCCGATCGGCACCAAGGGCGCGGCGCTCACCACCAGCCTGTCGATCGCCGGCCGCTATCTCGTGCTGACCCCTTTCGAGGACACCCGCGGCGTCTCGCGCAAGGTGGAGGACGAGGACACGCGCAAGAAGCTCAAGGCGCTCGCCAACGGCCTCGACCTGCCGGACGGCTGCGGGGTCATCCTGCGCACCAACGCCCTGGGGCAGACCAAGATCACGCTGAACCGTGACCTCTCGGCCCTGCTCCGCCTGTGGAAGCGGGTGCAGACCGCGGCCATGCAGGGCAAGGGCACCCGTCTCCTCTATACGGACCAGGACCTCATCCTCCAGGCGCTCCGGGACTACCTGGACAGCAGCATCGAGGAGGTGCTGGTCGACGACGACGAGGCGTTCGAGAAGGCCAGGGCGTACATCCAGGCCTTCATGCCGCGCTCGAAGACGCAGCTGATCCGCTACTCGGAGCGCATCCCCCTGTTCAGCCGCTACGATCTGGAGACGCAGATCGACCGCATCTACGAGCGCCGGGTGGACCTGCCGAGCGGCGGCTCGATCGTCATCGACGCCACCGAGGCGCTGACCGCGATCGACGTCAACTCCGGCCGCTCGACGCGCGCCGCCACCCAGGAGGAGACGGCGCTCAACACCAACGTCGAGGCCGCCGCCGAGGTGGCCCGCCAGCTCCGCCTGCGCGACATCGGCGGCCTGGTGGTGGTCGACTTCATCGACATGCGCGCCTCGAAGAACCAGCGCAAGGTCGAGAAGGTGCTCAAGGACGCGATGAAGGTGGACAAGGCGCGCTCGACGGTGGGCCGGATCTCGCCGAACGGCCTGCTGGAGATCAACCGCCAGCGCATCCAGCAGGCGCTGCAGCTCCGCACGCACCGCCCCTGCCCCACCTGCAACGGCGTGGGGAGGCTGGCGAGCGAGGAGATGGTCTGCCTGTCGCTGCTGCGCCGCATCGAGGCGCGCGCCGCCACCGGCTCGATCCAGGGGGTGCGCATCGGCCTCCACCCGGAGCTGGCCGACGCCCTGCAGAACCACTACCGCCGCGAGCTGGCCGACATCGAGAGCGAATTCCAGATCGAGGTCGAGATCGCCGCCACCGCCGGCCTCCACCGTCCGGACGAGAAGATCGAGTGGCAGCGGCGCGAGAAGCCCCTGCCGCCGCCGAAGTCGAAGCAGCCCGCGATCACCTTCCAGCCCTGGGACCTCGCCTCGATGGAGGATGAGGACGACGAGGAGGAGGAGGATTTCGAGGAGGAGGGGGAGGAGCCGGGCGGCAGGAGCGCGGAGGCGGCCGGAGAGGCCGGGGACGCCGGGGACGCTGGTCCGGGCAAGCGCCGGCGCCGCCGCCGGGGCGGGCGCAAACGGAAGAAGAAGGCCGTGCCCGGCGAGAACGGTGGCAATATCGCCCACGAATCGGCTCACGAGGGGGCTCACGAGGGGGCTCACGAGGGGGAGCGCCCGCGGAGCGAGCCCTCTCTGGCGCCGGTCCTGGAAGGCCCTGAATTCATGGAGGCTCCCGCGGATTCCTTCGACGACGAGGGGGACGAGGAGGGTGAGGAGGATCTCGAGGAGGGGGCCGAGGCCGCGGGCGCCGAAGGGGAGCCGGGCAAGCCGGAGGCGGGGGGTGTGAAGCGGCGGCGGCGGCGGCGACGGCGGCGGAAGTAGGGACGTCACAGGCCTCGTTGCCCCTGGGGCGATCTGCCCTCCGAAGCCTCACCCTCGGTCCCTCTCCACTTCGTGGAGAGGGAGGGCCCAGAGGGCGAAATCTTCCAGATTCGGCAAGGTCGACGCCGTTACGTTCCCCCTCTCCACGAAGTGGAGAGGGGGCCAGGGGGTGAGGCCTCGGAGGGCAGACCGGACCGGCCATCCCAGAAGGGGTTCATCCAGATGCCCACCCTGATCTGCCCCGTCCGGCATTGCGGCGAGCCCCTGGAGCGGCGGGGGCGCTCCCGGGTCTGCCCCCGCGGGCATTCGTTCGACGTCGCGCGCGGCGGCTACGTCAACCTGTTGCAGCCGCAGGACCGGCGGTCGAAAAAGCCTGGCGATCCTCCGGAGGCGGTGGAGGCGCGGCGGCGGCTTCTGGACGCGGGCTATGGCGAGCCGCTCCTGCGGGCGATCCGCGAGGAGATCGCGGCGCTCGGGCTTGGGGGTAGCGCGGCGGTGCTCGACGTGGGGTGCGGCGAGGGGTACTACGTAGGCTCGCTCGCCCGCGATCCCGGCGTCGAGGCGCATGGGGTCGATCTCTCCACGGCGGCGGCCGATCTCGCGGCGCGGCGCTACCGGCAAGGAACCTGGATCGTGGCCAACGCCGACCGCTTCCTCCCATGGGCGGATGGCGCGTTCGATCTGATCCTGTCGATAGACGCCCGGTTGAGCCCTTCCGAGATGCGGCGGGTGCTCAGGCCGGGGGGAAGGCTGCTGGTGGCCGTGCCGGGCGCCGATGATCTCGGCGAGCTGCGGGAGGCCGTGCTCGGCGAGCGCCTGCTCAAGGACCGCCTGGAGCGCGCCGTCTCCCTGCTGGCCGAGGCGGGATTCGAGATGGAGGCCCGCCGCTCCGTCCGCGGCACCGCGGAGCTGAGGCCCGCCGAGATCCGGGATGCCCTGACGGCCACCTACCGGAGCGGACGCGAGAGCCGGCGGGCGCGGATCGAGGCCCTGCCGGCGATGCGGGTCACCCTCAGCCATGATCTGGCTCTACTTTGTCAGATTGCGAGCGCCCGCCCCGCCCGGGCATGAATGCCCGGGCTATGCTTCAACCGAAAAGCCGGGTGAACCCGGCTCCTGGCGAAGCGGCTCTGACTTCGGAGCCGGCTTCAGCCGGCTTTTCGTTTCCAGCGTAGCCCGGGCATTGATGCCCGGGCGGGGCTGGGCGGGATAAGATCCCCGCCTCCGATGCCGTACCTCCACCCCCCGCTTGACTGGAGCTCCCCGGGCCCTAATCCCGGGCTCGACCGCGCCCCCGGGCCGGTGGACGTCATCGTGCCGGTCTACGGCGCGGCCGTGGCGGGACGGCCGGAGAGCCAGGTGATGATCCTCCGTAATCCGGAACGGCGCGGGTTCGTGGGGAGCGTCAACCGGGGAATGGCGGTCTCGGATCGCGACGTCATCCTGCTCAACAGCGACACCGAGGTGACCGCCGGCTGGCTGGAGAAGCTACAGGAGGCGGCGTATTCCGATCCCGCCGTCGCCACCGTCACGCCGTTCTCGAACAACGCCACCATCGCCTCCCTTCCCCGCTTCGCCGAGGTCAATGCCCTGCCTTCCGGCTGGAGCGCGGACCGCTTCGCCGCCCTGGTGGAGCGGGTCTCGGCGCGGGAACGCCCTCGCCTCCCTACCGGGGTCGGCGTCTGCCTCTACATCAAGCGGAAGGCGCTGGACAGGCTGGGTTTGTTCGATGAAGCCCGCTTCGGGCTC
>QHVW01000541.1 GCA_003223675.1 Acidobacteriota bacterium | reverse complement strand
ACCCGCCGCCGGGCGGCTCGACCGAGGAGATCCAGCGCGTCTACAGCGTGGTCGACTCGATCGTGCTCGGTGTCCCGCAGGCCTCGCGCGTCGTGCTGCTCTGGAACGGCAGCCAGCGCGAGACCTTCTCCGGGCACCTCGACCTCTCCGTGCCGCTGGTGCCGGACCGCGGACTGCTGTAAACCCTCACCCCTACCCCTCTCCCGTCCCCTCCCACCCTCCCTCACCAGCTCGCGCGTCGTGCTGCTCTGGAACGGCAGCCAGCGCGAGACCTTCTCCGGGCACCTCGACCTCTCCGTGCCGTTGGTGCCCGATCGCGGGCTGCTGGGGCCGTAAACGGCCCCGGTCTCAGTGCCCAGCGTTCTCCGTCCCCTGAAGCTGCACGACGCCGCAGGCCAGCCGGTCGCCGGAATTGCCGGTGGGCTGGGTGGCACAGTCGTCCGTTCCGGCGTGAAGGATCACCGCCTTGCCGACCACGGAATTGGCGCCGGAGAGCGAGATCAGATTCGTGGTGAGACCCAGGTGGCCGATGCCGTCCGCGCCGACCTCGATGTTGCCGAAGTCGCCGGCGTGCCGGGGCTCGGCGGGCGGGCAGGCGTGCGGCGCGTTGGCGGGGTTGAAGTGCCCGCCGGCGGAGGTGAAGGGCTTGCCGGAGGGGTCCTCATGGCTGCACATGCCGTTCGCGTGGAGGTGAAGGCCGTGCTTGCCCGGAGGGGCCCCCTTGAGGTCGGCCACCAGGCGGACGCCGCCGGCCGTCGGGGTGAAGGTGACCGTGCCGGAGAAGCCCGCGCTCTGGGGGCCCGCCTGCAGGGCGGCCGTGGCGCTCACCGGCGTATTGGACATCTGGGGCGGCTTGCGGTCGGTCTGGTCCATGGCCGCCGCACCCGTGGTGGTCGTGGGGGTCGCCGTGTCGGCGACGTGGGCCTTCTCGTACTTGGGGCCGCAGGCGGCCAGGACGGCCAGGCTCGCGGCAGCGAGGGCGAATCTCGAAGCGCTCCTCCGTGGGCTCATGCTCTTCCTCCTCCTGGAAAAGTCAATGAACGGCTCCGGGGTCGGCCGGGCCCGTTCTTACCCGGGGGATTGTAGCGGCTTCAGCTCCAGATGGACGTCCGCGAGGTTGCGGGAGAGCAGGATCTCCACCGGGGTCGACGTCTCGTCGCGCGCCAGCCAGAGGTCGAGCTTCCCCTTCCACTTCTCGCGGTCGGGCGTGTCGATGCCGCGGATCGAGAAGTGCCGGAGGTCCATCTTCCTGCCGTCCTGCATCCGCCGGCTCTCGACGCCGAGCGGGATCACGATGACCGGGTAGATCTTGCCGTCCGACCAGATCTCCATGCGCCGCGGCTTGTCCGGCGGATTCTGGCGGATGGAGTAGATGCCGGAGGCGATATCGAGGACGCCGGTCTGCTCGATCGGCGAGCTCTTCGACTTGGTCTCGCCGCGCCAGGAGTAGGAGCTCCAGGCCCGGATCGGCTGCAGGGTGCGAGTGTCCATCTCCGAGCCGTAGCGGAAGTACTCCCCCTGCCTGGCGACGCTGGAGGTGATGGTGAGCTCGCTCTGCAGATGCCCGTTGCCCACCGACTTGAAGGTGAGGGAGCCCTCGCCGTGGTTCGGCAGGAACAGCCCGGCGATGGTGCCGAGGAAGTTGCGGAGCTGCCATTGGTAGTGGAATTCCTCGTTCTGCGGCTTCCCCTGGCCGAAGGCCAAGGGCCCGGCCGTCAGGATCGCCACGAGGCCGAGGAGAAGAGCTCTATGCAATTTCGATTTCATCGAATGAGCACCCTGTGAGGATTTTATCCACGGTCGCCGCGGAGGTCACAGGGTTTATAACAGTAGCAGGCGCCCCACCATGCCCGAAATCGAGGATTTGTAAAAACTTTCCTGGCGGGGCGCGGAAGGGCCGCGCCCCGGCGGTCCTCAGTCTCCGCCCTGGAGGATCTCGCGGATCTTGGTGGACAGCTCCCGGCCGCTGAAGGGCTTCTTGAGGAGGTTGGCGTCGCCGCCCAGCTTCGCCCCCTCGGTGAGGCCGGCCGGATAGCCGGTGGCGAAGAGGACCCGCATCTCCGGCCGCTTGAAGGAGAGGCGCTCGGCCAGCTCCACCCCGCTCATGCCGTCCATCAGGATGTCGGTGATCATCAGGTGGATCGGCCCCGGATGGGCCTGGCTGATCTGGATTGCCTCCAGAGCGTCGGCGGCGGCGAGCACCTTGTAGCCGCGGCTGCCCAGGATCTGGATGAGCGGCTGGCGGACGTTCTCTTCGTCCTCCACCAGCAGCAGGGTCTCCCACTCTCCCGTCTCCTGCCCCTCCCCGCCCCCCTCGGAAACCGAGGCGCTCTCGGCGCTGGGGAGGTAGATGTGGAAGCGGGTGCCGCTCCCCGGCTCGCTGTCGGTCAGGATCTGCCCGCCGCTCTGGGTGACGATGCCGTAGGCGGTGGAGAGGCCGAGGCCGGTGATCTCCATCCCCCCCTTGGTGCTGAAGAACGGCTCGAAGGCGTGCCGCCGCACCTCGTCCGGCATGCCCGGGCCGCTGTCGCTCACCTTGAGGAGCACGTAGCGGCCGGGCTTGGCGCGCATGGGATGAAGGGCGTCCTCCTCCAGGACGTCCGCATTCATCGTCTCCAGGGTGAGCCGGCCGCCGTCCGGCATGGCGTCGCGGGCGTTGGAGACGAGGCTCATCACCACGGTCTCGATCTGCTCCGGATCGACCTGAACGCGATCGAGATCGGGATGGAGCTCCAGCCGGAGCTCGATCTCGGGGCCCAGGAAGCGGCGGACGCGGTCCTCCATCCCGGTCAGCAGGTGGTTGAGCTGCAACACCTTGGGGTGGAGCACCTGGCGGCCGCTGAAGGCCAGGAGCTGGCGGGCGAGGGCCGCGCCCCGCTGGCCGACCTTCTCGATCTCCCGCAGGTTCTTGCGGGCGGGCTCGTCGCCGGGGAGCCGCGCCAGCGCCAGCTCCGTCTCGCAGGCGATGGCGGTGAGCAGGTTGTTGAAGACGTGGGCGATGCCGCCCGCGAGCCGGCCCATGGCGTCCATGCTCTGGGCAAGGGCCGGGACGTCGTCGTTCTGACGGGCCAGCCGGCGGGTCTCGGCCAGCCGGGCGGCGTTCTTGGCCTCCTCCGGCGTCAGGTCTTCCACGGCCCTGACTACCGGGTTGCTGCTGTTCGACTGTGTGCGCATAGGGGATTTCTTTCCTTCGGCACTCTTCGAGCTCCGGTGCCGGCTCAAGGACGGCGGGGCCCCCCTGTCCCCCCGGGCTGGCTCGCCGTTCCTGGGCTTCAATGATATGCAGAATCCGGTCCAGGTCCAGCCCGGCTACCCCGCCACCCAGCGCTGGAGGCGGGCGAGGCAGCGGCCGGTGAGCTTGCGAATGCTGGCGGCGGAGTAGCCGAGCCGCCGGGCCACCTCCTCGACGCTGAGCCCCACGCCGAAGCGGAGCCAGAGCGCGGCGCGGTGGCGCTCGTCGACCCCGCGGGTGAGGCTGCGGAGGTCGAGCGCGATCTCCTTCTGCTCCTGGTCGGGAGCCTGCGGGGCGGAGAGCTCCTCCAGCACGTCCCAATCGAACGCCTCGACCCGGTCGCCCCGTTTCTTCTTCCAGTAATGGGAGCACTTGAAGCGCACGGTGCCGAGCAGCCAGACGTCCTTCTGGCGGATGGTGTCCCACTTGCGGAGGGCCTCCAGGATCGACTCCTGCACGAGGTCCTCAGCGTCCTCGGGGGGGATGTCGTAGCTCCGCAGGAGGCGCCTGAGGCGGGGGCGGATCGCCTCCAACAGCTCCAGGAACGTCTGGTCGTCAGGGGGCGCGTCGGGCGGTAGGGGATCGGTCAGGCTCACCAGTCCGGACTTTATCACCGGGCGAGGTGAAATTTGCCCTCAAATCAGAACATCCCCAGCTCGAGGCGTGCCGCTTCCGACATCATCGAGGGGTTCCAGGCCGGATCCCAGACCAGCTCGACCTCGGCGGAGGTGACGCCGGGCGCTCCCGCCACCTTGTCCTGGACCTCGCCGGGGAGGGTGCCCGCCACCGGACAGCCGGGAGCGGTGAGCGTCATCTTGACCTTGACGGCGCCGTCCTCCTGGATGTCGATGTCGTAGATCAGCCCCAGCTCGTAGATGTTGACCGGGATCTCCGGGTCGTAGACGGTCTTCAGGGCCTCGACGATGCCGTTCTCGATGTCGGAGGGATCGGTCACGGCGGCGGCCGTTACCTCGGAGGGCTGGGGTTGCGTGGCGGTTTCCTGCTCGGTTTTCATCGTCTCTACTCCGTGGTGACGGGCTGATCCTTCGCGTCGAGCGCGGCCATGAGGGTGTGCCAGGCGAGGGTGGCGCACTTGACCCGCATCGGGTATTCGCGGACGCCGGTGAAGACGGCCAGCTTGCCGAGGTCCTCCCCCTCCTCCCCCTTGGTGACCAGCTCGTGGAAGCCGTGGAAGAGGTTGCGGGCCTCCTCGACGCTGCGGCCTTTCAGCGCCTCGGTCATCAGTGACGCGGAGGCGGTCGAAATGGCGCATCCGGCCCCCTCGAAGGAGACGCCGCGGATGCGGTCCCCCTCGACGTCCACGTAGACCGTCACCCGGTCGCCGCACAGCGGGTTGTTCCCCTCCGCCCGGTGGTTGGCCTCCGGCAGCGGCCCGAAG
>QHVW01000540.1 GCA_003223675.1 Acidobacteriota bacterium | reverse complement strand
CCTCGACCTCGCGCGGGTTGACCTTCTTCCCCTTGACGTTGACCAGGTCGTCCACCCGGCCACGCAGGGCGATCTCGCCCTGCTGCCAGACGGCGAGGTCGCCGGCGCGGAAGCGGCCGTCCATCAGCCGCTCGTCGGGCTCGGGGAGGTAGCCGGCGGAGACGGCGGGGGATTCGACCACCACCCGGCCGTCGCCGCTCGGGGCCTCGTCCATCGGCTCCAGGGTGACCCGCACCCCTTCGACGGGAGGGCCGACCGTCCCCCGTTCGGCGGCTCCCCCTTCGCGGTCATAGCAGATGCCGCCGCACTCGCTGGAGCCGTAGAAGACGTGGACCGGCAGGCCGAAGGCCTCGCGGAAGCGGGCGGAGGTGGCGGCGGAGAGCGGGGCGCCGGCGGTGATCACCAGGCGCAGGGACTCCGGCCGCGGGGGCGGATCGCTCATCCGCGCCAGGGCGTCGAGATAGGCCGGCACGGTGGGGAAGAAGGTGGCCCCCGTGCGCGCGGCGGTGACGAAGGGGTCGTAGACGCTCGCCGCCTCCGGGATCACCAGCACGGTGCCGCGCACCAGGGCGGGCAGGGCCAGGCTGGCGAGCCCGTAGGAGTGCGAGAGGGGGATGGTGGTGAGCAGGCGGTCGGCCGCGGAGAGGCCCATGGTGCGGGTGAGGGCGTCGTCGTCCGCCAGCAGCGCCTCGGCCGGAGCGGCGATGCCGCGCGGCGCGCCGGTCGAGCCCGAGGTGAGCTTGACGACGGCGATCTCCGAATTTTTTGGAAAAAGTGTAGGGAAGATCGGGGGTTCCGGCTCTGTTGTGTCAATCGTCTCGCCGGGGGTGAGGAGCGACCACCCTTCCGGCCCTTGCGGCCACCCCTCCGGACAGCGGAGGAGGGCGGGGGCCTCCAGGGCGCGCAGGACGCGCCGGGCCTCGGTCTCGGGAGTCTGGGCGTCGAGCAGCAGGGCGGTGAGCCCGGCCCGGCGCAGGGCGAGCAGCGAGGCGAGAAAGCCCGGGCCGTTGGCGGCGGCGAGGCCCACCAGGGTCCCCGGCGCGAGCGGCCTGCCCGCCAGACGGCCTCCGGCGGCGCGCGCCAGGGCGTCGACGTCCTCCACGGTGGCCCGCCGCTCGGGGGAGATCACGAGCGGGGCGAGAGGATCGCGCCGGACGAGGCGCTCGAACGCCTGGAGGATGGGATCTGGGGTGCTCAAGCCTGCCGCTCGTCTCCTTTCGGTTTCGGAGGGGGGATGATAGCAGCGAGCCGGGATCGGGTCGCTAAGGATCGTCGCAACAACGGGTTGGGACCAGGGGTTGGGATTGCCAGCCCCCCCCGCGGCACGCTAGGATGGGTGGCCCGGAGAACGGAAAACCCGCGGATTTTCCGCATGGCGGCCTCAAGCCGCCGGATCTCAGAGGTTTGCATATGTCGGAAGCAGTCGCCGCCACGCCCGACCGGATCAAGCGCCTGATCGTCGAGAGCCTCAACCTGGAAGGGATGAGGCCGGAGATGATCGAGGACGAGGCCCCGCTGTTCGGCGAGGGGCTGGGTCTCGATTCGGTCGACGCGCTGGAGCTGGTGGTGGCGCTGGAGAAGGAGTTCGGCATCCGGATCAAGAGCCAGGAGATCGGCCGCGAGGCCTTCTCCTCGGTCTCGACGCTCTCCCAATTCATCGAGGGACGCACCTGAACGACGCGGAGGCGTGAGCATGCAGCGAATTCGCCCGGGATGGCGGGTGGCCGTCACCGGGATCGGCGCCGTCTGCGGCCTGGGCTGGGGCGTCGACTCTCTCTGGAAGGGGCTGCGGGCCGGCCGGCCCGGCATCTCCTCCTTCCGCCGCTTTGACCACTCCCGGCACCGCACGCACCTGGCCGCCGAGGCCGGCGATCCCCCGGAATCCTTCGTCCGCTCCTGTCCTGGCTGGCGCCGCCTGTCGATCGCCGACCGCTTCGCCCTATTCGCCGCCCGCGAGGCGGTGGCGCGGGCCGGCTTGGCGCTCCCTCTGGGCGAGGAGGCCGAGGCCGGGGTCTACTTCGGCAGCAGCACGGGCGGCATGTACGAGAGCGAGCTGTTCTTCGAGCGCTTCCTGCGCGACCGGCGCGGGCGGCTGTCGTCCCTGATCCCCCAGCAGGTCAACGCTCCCGGCGACGCGGTGGCGCGCCATCTGGGGAGCACGGGGCCGGTGGTGACCTTCTCCTCGGCCTGCGCCTCCGGAGCGCTCGCCGTGGGCGCGGCGCTGGACGCGGTGCGCGCGGGCGAGGTGGAGGTGGCCCTCGCGGGCGGGTCCGATTCGCTCTGCCAGCTCACCTACGCCGGCTTCAACGCCCTGCGCTCGGTGGACGAGGCCCCCTGCCGGCCGTTCCGCGCCGGCCGCGCCGGCATGTCGTTTGGAGAAGGCGCGGCCGTGCTGGTGCTGGAGCCGCTGGAGCGGGCGCTGGCCCGGGGGGCGGAGCCGCTGGCGGTGCTCGCCGGGGCGGGCGCCTCCTGCGACGCCCACCACATGACGGCGCCGGACCCTTCCGGGACGGGCGCCGCGGCGGCGCTGGATGCGGCGCTGGCCGACGCCGGCCTGCCGCCGGAGGCGGTGGGCTTCGTCAACGTCCACGGCACGGGCACGCCGCTCAACGACGCCGCCGAGTGGCAGGCGCTGAAGAAGGTCTTCGGCGACCGGGCCGGCGAGCTGCCGCTGGTCGCCACCAAGGCGCTGATCGGCCATCTGCTCGGCTCTTCCGGCGCCATCGAGGCGGTGGCCACGGTGCTCTGCCTGCATCACGGCGAGCTGCATCCGGTGGCGGGAGAAGGGGAGGCGGACCCGGAGCTGCCGGTCAACCTGGTGCTCGACGAGCCCCTCCCCGTGCCCGGCGCGCGGGCGGCGGTCTCCACCAGCCTCGCGTTCGGTGGGTCCAACGCCGCGCTGGTCTTCTCGCCCTGGGGGGATCGACCCGGAGAGCAAACTGGGGATCAGCTCGGTTGAGCGAGCCGGTCCTGATCACCGGTCTGGGGACCCTCGGAGCCTGGGGGGGCGGCTCGGACCGCCTCGCCGCGGCCTTGGCGGAGGGGCTGCCGCTGGCCCGCGAGGTCGACCGCTCGGCCGGCTATCACCTTCCGCAGAGCGCCCGCCGCGCCTGCCTGGTGCCGCCGGGGGATCTCGCCGGCTGGCTCTCGCCCGGCGAGGCCCGGCGCATGAGCCCCCCCTCGAAGCTCGCCGTGACCGCCGCGCGCATGGCCCTGCGTTGCGCGGGGCTCTGCGACGGCGACGGCGAGGCGGGGACGGCGGTGGTGATCGCCACCGCCTTCGGCCCCTCCACCAACACCGAGGCGCTGCTCAAGCAGATCCTGGACGAAGGCCCGGAGGCGGCGTCCCCCTCATTGTTCATGGAGAGCGTGGCCAACGCGCCCGCGGCGCAGATCGCCATCGCCCTCAAGGCGCGGGGGGCGAGCCTCACCGTCTGCGAGCGCGAGGCCGGGCCGCTGATCGCCCTGGGCACCGGCGCCGCCGAGATCGCCGCCGGCCGCGCCGGCCGGGTGCTGGCCGGCGCCGTGGACGAGATGATCCCCCTCCTGCACGCCCTGCTCGACCGCTTCGGCGCCCTCGCCCGGCCTGGCGAAGACGGCGAGGAGCTGGCGCGCCCGTTCGATCGCCGTCGCGACGGCTTCCTGGCCGGCGAGGGGGGGACGGTGGTGGTGCTGGAGAGTGAGGCCGGCCTGGCGGCGCGGGGGGGGCGGGCGCTGGCGCGGGTGCTGGCCCGGGGGGGCGCCTTCGATCCCACGGCGCCGCCCTCCGGCTGGGGGCACGGCCACCGGGCGCTGGCCCGCGGCCTGCGGCGTACCCTGGAGCGGGCGGGTCTGAAGCCCCGGGATATCGACCTCGTGGTCTCCGGCGCTTCGGGCGCTCGCGAAGGGGACCGGCTGGAGGCCGAGGTGCTCCGCGCCGTCTGGGAGGGGGGGACCCTGCCGCCGGTCGCCGCGCCCAAGGCGGTGACGGGGGAGTACGGCGGCGGCCATCTCGCCGCGGCGGTGCTGGCCGCGGCCGGCTCGCCCCTGGGCCCCACGCCGGGCTTTGCGGAGACCGATCCCGCGCTCGGGATCACCCCCCTCGACGGCTCTCCGCGGGAAGCTCCCGCCGTGGTGCTCGCCACCAGCCTGGCGGCGGGAGGGGCGGCGGCGTGGGTGGTGCTGGGGCGGGGGTGAGCGGGGCTGGTTTGGGTTCGGCGTGAGCGATCCGCCCCGAAAGGCGGACGGCACGGACTTCGGCGTGGATCATCCACCCCGAAAGGCGGACGTTCCAGGTTCGGGGCGGGCGGTTCGCCTCGAAAGGCGGATGACGCGGGATTCGAGGCGGCTCGTCCGCCTCGCGAGGCGAGCCGCCCACGCCGAAAGGCGGGCTCGCCAGATTCGGGGCGGGTGAGCCACGCCGAAAGGCGGGCGGCGGACGCCTCATTCCCTCCTTGGGGCCGGGAATCCCTCCAGCCCCTCGAACCGTCCGCCGCTCCACCGCCAATCCTCCTCGCGGGAGAGGGCGTCCGGCAGGGGGAGCGTGAGCATCCGCCGGTAGGCGTCCTCCACCTCGGAGCGGACCCCCTCCACGATGCCTTCCAGGATGGGCTTCGCGCCCTCACCCCGCCGCTGGCGCGGCCGGCGGAGCGTGTCGATGCCGCGCAGGATCTCCTCCGTCGAGGAGACGGTGAGCCCCATGGCCGCCGCCATGCGCTCGAGGTGGTCCCGGCTCGGCAGAGCGCTGCCGAGCTCGACGTCCGCGATCACCGAGGGATCGATTCCGGCCTCCTCCCCGAACCGTTGTTGGGTCATTCCAGAGAT
>QHVW01001075.1 GCA_003223675.1 Acidobacteriota bacterium | reverse complement strand
GGGAGGGGGGATCGGGGTGGGAGGCGCCGCCGGGGTCGCGGGGGGCGCCGCGGCGAGCGGGGCGGCGAGCAGCAGGGCTGGAATCCAGGAGAGAATTCGTCTGTTCATGGCCGGTAAAGCTATCATCTCCACCCCGTGCAACTTGCATCCATTCCGCCCGTAGAAAAGAATCCGCTGTAAAGAGCCTCTCTCACGTCTCGGGACAGGCAAAGGAGACCCGGATGCCCAGATCCAGAACCGCGCGCCTCATCGGGATGGCCCTCCTGATGGTGGCCGCTCCGGCCCTGGCCGCGGATGCCCTCAAGGTGACGCCGCCGAAGCTGGAGGTACGCGAGCACAAGCTCGCCAACGGCCTCGACCTGCTGATGTACGAAGACCATTCGGTGCCGGTGGCCACCGTCCAGCTCTGGTACCACGTCGGCTCGAAGGACGAGAAGAAGGGGCGGAGCGGCTTCGCCCACCTCTTCGAGCACCTGATGTTCAAAGGCTCGGCCCACGTCGGCCCCGAGGAGCACAAGAACTTCATCGCCTCGATCGGCGGGCGCTACAACGCCACCACCGACTTCGACCTCAACGTCTCGGAGGAGAACTTCAAGTCCGAGCGGGACGTGGTCAAGGAGGAGCGCCGGCTGCGGGTGGACAATCCCCCCTTCGGCCGCCTGTTCGAGGTGGTGCTGGAGAAGACCTTCACCACCCACCCCTACAAGATCGAGCCGATCGGCAGCATGGCCGACCTCGACGCCGCCACCATCCAGGACGTGCGGGACTTCCACAGCCTCTACTACGTGCCCAACAACGCCACCCTGGTGGTCGCGGGGGACCTCGACCCCGAGGCCGTGATCCGCTGGACCGAGCGGTATTTCGGCCCCATCCCCAAGGGCAGGCCGATCCCGCGTGACATCCCCAAGGAGCCCGCCCAGACGGCCGGGCGCCGCGCGGTCGACTATCACCCGAACACCCCCCTGCCGGCGGTGGTGATCACCTGTCACATCCCCCAGGCCGGGAGCCCGGACACCTATGCCCTCCAGGTGGCGAGCAACATCCTCTCGGCCGGCGAGAGCTCGCGGCTCTACAAGCGGATGGTCTACGAGAAGCAGATGGCGGTCGCTGCGGGCGGTGACGCGATCCTCCTGGAGGACCCCGGCGTGTTCTTCTTCTTCGCGATCCTCCAGGGCGGGCAGAAGCCGGAGGACGGCGAGAAGGAGCTGCTGGCCGAGGCGGACCGGCTGCGCAACGAGCCGGTCGCGGAGGAGGAGCTGGTGAAGGCGAAGAACCAGATCATCTCGGGCCTCGTCTTCGGCCGCCAGACCGGCCAGGACAAGGCCGACGCCATCGGCTACGCCAAGGTCATCCTGAACGACGAGTCCTACGTGAACCGGCAGCTCGCCGAATTCCAGAAGGTCACCGCGGCCGACGTGCAGCGGGTGGCGCGCACCTATTTCACTCCCGAGAACCGCACCGTGGTCTACATGCTCCCCGAGGCGATGCGCCCGAAAACGGAAGGAAAACCGGAAGGGAAACCGGGAGCCGGCCAGAGCGAGGTGAAGAACCCATGAGAGCCCGAATCGCCCTGAAATCCCTCTGCGCCGCGGGCCTGCTCCTCGCGCTTGGCCACGCGGGCCTGGCGCAGGCGCCTGCCGCGAAAACGAAAAAGGCCGCCCCTCCGGCCGCTTCCAAGGCGATGGCCAAGCCGTCCACGCCGGCCACGCCGCCGCCGCCGGCTCCGGCCAAGGAGATCCGCTTCCCCGCCTTCCAGGAGAAGACGCTGGCCAACGGCCTGCAACTGGTGGTCATCGAGCAGCATGAGCAGCCGCTCGTCTCGCTGCGCATGCTGCTCAACGCCGGCAAGGCCTACGAGCCGGAGAGCAAGGCCGGGCTCGCCAACGCCACGGCCGGGCTGCTCACCAAGGGCACGGCCACCCGCTCGGCGCAGCAGATCGCCCAGACCATCGACTTCGTGGGCGGCCACCTCG
>QHVW01000539.1 GCA_003223675.1 Acidobacteriota bacterium | reverse complement strand
CCCGATGTGCACAGCACCCGGCTGCCGCTGGGGATGTCCCGCGTCACGATGGCGTTGACGCCGATGAAGACGTCGTCCCCGATCGTGACCTCCCCGATGATCTTGGCTCCCGCGCCGATGAACACGTTGTCGCCGATCACCGGCATCTTCTCGATCCGGCCGGGGTTGGGGGAGCCGATGGTGACGCCATGGAGGAGGATGGCGTTCCGGCCGATCCGCGCCCAGCCGCCCACCACCAGCCCCGTGCCATGGCTGATCAGCAGGCCCGGACCGATCACCGCGCCGGGAGAGATGTCCACGCCGGTCAGGAATTGGCCCAGGCGGGCGAAGAGGGGCCCGAGCGCCGGGACCCTGCGGCTCTTGAACCAGTGGGCGATCCGGTAGAGCACCACCGCCTGGTAGCCGGTCTCGAAGAGCAGAGATTCGATCACATACCAGGGGAAATCCTTGGTCTTGATCATCTTCAGCCGGCGCGTGTCCTCCTTCAGGTTATCGAGCACTGGGCAGCACCTCAATGGGGATGCGCTGGGTCTTGCCGCCGTTCCTCTGCGCGAACCAGGAGACCGTCTCCAGCACCGGATCGAGCTCCAGGACGTACCGCCCCGGCGCCGGCGGCGCCAGCACCTTCTGCTGCACGCTGACCCTCCCGCCCGGCGGCACCGGCCAGGGCAGGGGAGTGCGCAGGCCGTCCTCGACGATCTGCTTGCCGCTCTCGTCCAGCCAGTGATAGGCGAGGTTCACGCGCGCCACCCCCTCCGCCGTCCAGGGGTAGCGGCTGCGGTTGAACAGGCGCGTGATCACGGTGAACGGCTCGCCGGCCCGCGCCTGTGTCGGCGCCACGGTGTTCCCCCACTGAAGCTCGTAGACGTCGGCGTCCAGGAGCTCGCCCGCGCCGAGATAGGCGAGAGAGACCCCGGTGAAGAAATTCTCCTGCGTCCGCTCGTCCTGGGCGAAGGTGGGGCAGTTGTTCGGCGGATATTGCCGCACCCAGTGCTGGACGGCGCCGGTCTTCGAGGTCACCACCATCTTGTACACCCAGAACGTGGCCCACTTCTGCCGCCGCACCCGGAACGGCTGGCCGGGATCGAGCCGCACCCGCCGCGTCTCCTCGCCGCCGAAATCCATCACCTCGCGGGCCTTGCCCATGCGGATCTCGACGTGGTTCCCCGGCGCGAAGTTGGTCACCTGGAACACCATTTTGGGGATCCGCCGCGCGCCGATGAAGTAGAGCTCCACTTGGGATGCTCCGCCCACCCACATCTGCTCTCCCTGAGGCACGAAGACGTCCCGCCGCCCCACCAGGCGCAAATCCCCGATCTGCACCCGCTCGTAGCCGGGGACGTTGCGCAACGAGAGCTCCAGGGGGAGGAAGCGGAACGGAATGCCCCGCACGTGCGCCTGGAGCGTCGGCTCGGGCACCACCGCGCCGAACGGAGTGAAGAGCAGGGGAGCCAGGAACAGCCCGGCGATCACGTGCCCCACCAGGAGCAGCCGGGGAGGCCGGATCTCGGTGACCAGGAAGAGGAACGCCGGGATGGCCGTGATGAAGTAGCGGTTGCCCACGAAGCCGCCGCCCCCCTGCCAGTTCCAGGCGATGAAGGTCAGGAAGTAGAGCCCTATGGCGGTGACCGCCGCCAGCAGCACCCACCGCTCCCCGGCCCGGCGCCGCCCGCGGAGAAGGAAGAAGACCACCGCCAGCGCGGCGAACGGCGTATAGACCAGCATCCCCGTGTGCCGCCCCACCAGGAAGTAGCCGATGTTCTCGGCCTCCTCGTAGAGGGTCACGTCCAGAGGCCGGAAGAGCCACGTCCAATGATTGCCGGTGGTCGAATTGGGCACCGCCGCGACCTGCTTCCCGCCTCCACCACCTCCGCCGGCCGTCCGGGCCTGGACCACCTCGGGGTTGATCGGCACCTTGCCCGGCTCGCAGAGCATCACCCCCTGCCGGCCGCCGGACCCCAGATAGGGCGAAAGGTGGCCGGTCAGCCGCCAGGAGCCGCCCGCGATCACCGCCATGCTGAGCACCGCGCCCAGCATCCAGACGCCGAGCGTCCGCCAGCGGCGGTCCCGGAACCAGGCCCAGAGCGGGGCGAGGCCCACCGCCGCGAACATCGGCTTGTCGTAGACGGCGAGCGCCAGGACGCCGCCGGAGAGGAGGGCGAAGAGCCATTCGCGGCGGCGGTCGGGGAGGCCGGTCTCGTCGCTCCGCGGTAGGCCGAAGAAGAGGCAGGCCGCGATCGAGAACATGTTGAAGACCTCGGGCTGGATCCAGAACACGTACGAGAAGCCGACGCTCAGCAGGAAGAACGACGCCGCGAACAGGGCCGCCAGCCCGGGCGGGTTGTACCGGCGGAGGTAGAGGTAGCCCATCCACATCATCGCCATCGTCAGCGCCATGTTGAAGAACAGCATGCCGTTGGCGCCGAACAGCCGGGCGAAAGGGGCCCCGCAGAGCGAATAGATGTAGGGCTTGGCGTAATAGACCGTGTGCCATCCGTCGTCGGACATCACGATCATGTTGTTGACCGGCCCGAAGGGGAACTCCTGGAAGGCGCGGTCGACGTCCCGTGGCTCCACCCGCAGATTGTGGTCGAAGGCGAGGCTCTGCGCGGCGAGATAATAGGCCGCCTCGTCCGCCTTGAGGTGGGGCGGCAGCCCCGGCTTGCCGAGGGTCAGCGGAAACAGCAGGAAGAACGCCGTGACCGCCGCGAGGGCCAGATTGACAGTGCGGCTCACGGCGGGGCAGTCTAGCGCAGGTGGGGGCAGGACCATAGTAGAATGAGGAGCATGGAGCCGATTCGCGATCCCCAAATTTTAGCCCGGGCCCATGCAGCGTTCGACCTATGCGAGACGGCCGAGCAGATGATGCGGCAGAACATCCGGCGCTGGAACTCGCAAGCCAGCGAGGAGGAAATCCGCCAGCGCTTCAGGGCTTGGCTCGAGAAACGAGAATTCATCGAACCAACACCGTAACTCTCCTTTGTCAGATGGCTCGGCCCGCCCCGCCCGGGCATCAATGCCCGGGCTACGTTTCGACCGAAAAGCCGGGTGAACCCGGCTCCTGGCGGAGCGGCTCTGACTTCGGAGCCGGCTTCAGCCGGCTTTTCGTTTCCGGCGTAGCCCGGGCATTCATGCCCGGGCGGGGCGGGCCGAGCAATCAGTTTTCCGCGAGGGATCTCCCATGAGCACCATCTATTTCGACACGCACCTCGGGGATGAGGAACGCCGCCGCCGCCTCTACTCCGGGGACGTCTTCGTCTATTCGCCGCGCCCCAGCACCAAGGCTCTCACCGAATTCGCGCGCTCGCTGATCGAGGATGCGTTCGCGCCTCTCGACCCCGTGCACGCGCAGGACAGCCTCCCGGTCGAGCGGTTCGTCGAGATCGTCGGCCCCCTGAAGCCCCGGTTCATCCACCATCCGCGCACCCAGGAGCTGCTTCTGGAGCTGCTCCGGGACCTCGGGTGCGACATGGAGAAGACCTACTTCGACGTCCCCCGCATGCGGGTCGCCACCAGCGGCGGGTATCTCACGGCGGGCGTGGCCTACGTGCTCCATCCGCACCGCGACATCTGGTACTCCTCGCCGCCGTGCCAGCTCAACTGGTGGCTGCCGGTCTATCCGTTCGAGTCGGAGAGCTCGTTCGCGTTCCACCAGAAGTACTGGGACGCGCCGGTGAAGAATTCCTCGCATGAGTACAACCACTACGAGTGGAACCGGACCGGCCGGGCCAACGCCTCGAAGGAGGTCAAGGCCGATACCCGCAAGCAGCCGAAGCCGCCGAAGCCGCTGGAGCCGCTGGAGCTGGAGCCGGAATTCCGCGTCGTGGTGCCGCCGGGCGGCCTGATCCTCTTCTCCGGCGCCCACCTGCACTCGACGGTGCCCAACACCTCGGGGCGCTCCCGCTTCAGCATCGACTTCCGCACCGCCCACCTCGACGAGCTGAAGGCCCTGGGCGGCGCGCCCAGCATCGACCGCGAGTGCACGGGGACCACCCTCTTCGAGCTGCGCCGCGCCTCGGACCTCGCGCCCGTGCCGGAGGAGGTCATCCGCCTGTACGATCCGAATCCGCCCGAGGATCGCGAGGGGCTGGTTTACAAGCCGGCGGCGGCGGTGCCGGCCGGCGGAATGTAGAAGACCCTCACTCCCCCAACCCCCTCTCTCCCGGCCCTCCACCCACCCCGCCGGGGAGAGAGGGGG
>QHVW01000538.1 GCA_003223675.1 Acidobacteriota bacterium | reverse complement strand
GTCACGTGATCGAAGGGGTGATCCCGCGGACCGCCGCGGTGCGCCTGCTGCGCGACAACCGGGTGATCTACGAGGGGAAGATCGCCTCCCTGCGGCGGTTCAAGGACGACGCCTCCGAGGTGCGCACCGGCTTCGACTGCGGCATCGGCCTCGAGCGGTTCCAGGATTTCAAGCCGGGCGACATCATCGAGGCGTACACCAGCGAAGAGGTGGCGCCGGTCCTGTAAACAGCCCGGCGGCGGGCATGCTCTGCCGCCGCCCCCGGCGCGCCGCGCGCGCCCCTGCAAGCCATGATCGTTGGAATTTCCGTATTCGAGCTGCACCTCCCCATGAGCCGCAGCCTCAAGGACAAGCGGCGGGTCGTCAAGTCGTTGATCGAGCGGGTGCACCAGCGGTACCGCGTCTCCATCGCCGAGACCGATTTTCACGACCTCCACCAGCGGGCAGAGATCGCGATGGCGGTGGTGGTGGCCGGCGGCGAGACCGAGATGGAGAAATTGATGGACGAGGTCCGCGACATCGTGGAGGGCGACCCGGAGGTGTACCTCACCCGCTGGGACCCGCAGCTCCTGGAGGGCTTGGAAGGAGGAGAGCCGTGAGCCGCCGTACCGATCGCGTCAGCGACGTGCTGCGGGCCGAGCTCTCGGAGCTCCTGCTGCGGGACGTGCACGATCCGCGGGTGAGGCTGGCCTCGGTGACGTCGGTCGAGGTGACCTCGGACCTCCGCCGGGCGGTGGTGAAGATCTCCGCCCTCGGAGAGGACGCGCAACGGCAGGAGACCCTCGAGGGTCTCCGCCACGCCAGGGGTTTCCTGCGCACGGAGCTGGCCCACCGGCTCCGGCTGCGGGCGACCCCGGAGCTGATCTTCGAGCTCGACCGTGGGGCCGAGCACAGTCAACGGATCTCAGACATTCTGGAGAACCTCCATGGGCGGGATGAAAGCTCCTGAGGACCTGCTGCGGCGCATACGGCAGGGCAACCGCTTCCTGCTGACCAGCCACATCAACCCGGACGGCGACGCCATCGGCTCCGAGCTCGGGTTGGCGCGCCTGCTGCGCGGCCTCGGCAAGGGGGCCGTGGTGTGGAACCACGACAACACGCCGACGATCTACAAGCCGCTGCCCGGCAGCGAGCGCATCCACATCGGCGAAGAGCCGCCCGCCGGCTTCCCCGACGTGTTCGACGCCATCATCGTGCTGGAGTGCCCGAGCCCCGACCGCACCGGGCTGGAGCAGCACCTGAGCGCCCGGCCGGTGATCAACATCGACCACCACCTGGGCAACCAGTGCTACGGCGCCGTCAACTGGGTCGACTCCGCGGCTCCGGCGGTCGGCGAGATGGTCTTCCGCCTCGCCCAGGGGCTCAAGGTGCCCCTGGAGCCGGAGGTGGCGAGCTGCCTCTATCTGACCCTGGTGACCGACACCGGCGGCTTCCGCTTCTCCAATGCCACCGTCGCCGCCTTCGAGGCCGCGGCCTCCCTGGTGCGCGAGGGGGCCCACCCCGAGCAGGTCGCCCAGTGGCTCTACGAGAGCCAGCCGCTGGCGGTGGTCAAGCTCACCGGCGAGATGCTCCAATCGCTGCAGACCCACGACGGCGGCCGCATCGCCACCGGGCGCCTGACCCGCGAGATGTTCGAGCGCGCCGGGGCGAAGCCGGGAGACTCCGAGGGGCTGATCGACCAGTTGCGCTCGATCGCCGGGGTGGACGCCGTGGCGCTGATCCGCGAGCTGCCCGAGGGCGGCCACAAGGTCTCGCTGCGCAGCCGCGGCGAGGTGGACGTCGAGAAGATCGCCCGCCACCACGGCGGCGGCGGCCACCGCAACGCGGCCGGCTTCACCATCCAGGGGGAGGGCGAGGAGGTCCGCCGCGAGGTGGCGGCGGAGCTGGGGGCGGCGCTCGGCTCATGACGGAGATGAAGGACGGCCTGCTGCTGCTCGACAAGGAGCCGGGGTTCACCTCGCACGACGCCGTGCAGAAGTCCCGCCGGGTCCTGCGCCAGAAGAAGATCGGCCATTGCGGCACCCTCGACCCGGACGCCACCGGCCTCCTCCTGCTGACGCTGGGGACGGCCACCCGGCTGACCCGGTTCCTGATCCGGGCGCCCAAGGTCTACGAAGGGGTGATCCGCTTCGGCGTCGCCACCGATACCTATGACGCCTCGGGCAAGACGGTGGCCGAGGCGCCGGCGGAGGCGGTGGCGGCGCTCGACGTCGCGGCGGTGGCCGAGGCCATGCGCGGCTTCCAGGGGGAGATCCAGCAGCAGCCGCCCCCCTACTCCGCCAAGAAGGTCCAGGGGGTCAAGTACTACGAGCTGGCCCGCCGGGGGGAGGAGGTGCCGTCCGAGCCCAAGGAGGTCACCGTCTACGAATTCGCCCCCCTGGGGGAGATCGCGGACGGCCGTCTGCGCTTCCGCCTCTCCTGCTCCTCGGGCACCTACGCCCGGGGGCTCGCCCACGACCTGGGCGCCGCCCTGGGGGTGGGCGGGCACCTCGCCGAGCTGCGCCGCACCCGCATCGGCGGCTTCCGGGTGGAGGACGCGCTGCCGTTCTCCCGGCTGGAGGAGAAGGTGCAGGCGGACGAGGCTCTGGGCGCCGCCTGGATCCCCTTCGACCAGATCCCCCTCCCCTTCGGCGAGGTCACCGCCGACCCCCAGCAGGAGAACCGGATCAGCCACGGCCAGACCGTGCTGGTGCGCGAGCTGGCCGGCGAGGAGGGGGACTGGGTCAAGCTGGTCAATCGCCGGCGCGAATTCATCGCCGTCGGCACGGTCATCGAGAGGATCGGCGCCGCCGGGGTGGGCATCGTCCAGCCCAAGGTGGTCTTCCGCTAATTGTCCTCATAGAAGCGAAACCGCCGCGCGGGCCCTGTGCTATAATATCGCGCGGAAAGAAATGTAAGGAGGAGTTTGCATTGGCGCAAACCGTTGAAGTCAAAGGAAAAATCATCAGCGAGTACCGGACCCACGATACGGACACCGGCTCGCCCCAGGTGCAGGTCGCGCTGCTGACCAGCCGCATCAACGAGCTGACCGAGCACTTCAAGACGCACACCAAGGACCACCACAGCCGCCGCGGCCTGCTCAAGCTGGTGGGCCAGCGTCGCCGCCTGCTCGACTACCTGAAGGGGAAGGATCTGGAGCGCTACCGCTCGACCATCGAGCGGCTCGGGATCCGCAAGTAGCCCTCCCACCGACCGTATCGGCAGGCACGCGCTCCGGGATCCCCTGACCATCGGATCCCGGAGCCCCGCGATCCTCCGGACCCCTTCGGCTCCCCCCTCCGGGGAAACGGCGACGCCCCGGCGCACGGGCGCGGTCCGGACTGTAGGCAGACGAGAGAAAAGCGAATAAAACGAACGAAAGCGAAAAGAAAACCATGAAGCAACGCAAAGAAATTCCCATCGGCTCGGGCACCCTGGTCATCGAATCCGGGTACCTGGCCAAGCAGGCCAACGGGTCCTGCACGGTCCGGCTGGGCGACACGGTCGTGCTCGCCACCGCGTGCATGGAGAACAAGGGACCCTCGGACCGCGACTTCCTCCCGCTCACGGTCGACTACCGTGAGTACACCTACGCCGCCGGGCGCATCCCCGGGGGCTTCTTCAAGCGCGAAGGCAGGCCGTCGGAGAAGGAGATCATCACCTCCCGCCAGATCGACCGCCCCCTGCGCCCCCTGTTCCCCGAAGGCTACATCGCCGACACCCAGATCATCGCCTTCTGCCTGTCGGCCGACGGCGAGAACGATCCCGACATCCTGGCCATCAACGGCGCCTCGATCGCCCTGGTGCTCTCCGACATCCCGTTCTACCACCCGGTGGGCGCGGTGCGGGTGGGTCTGATCGACGGCGAGGTGGTGATGAACCCCGCCAACAGCCTGCGCGACGTGTCGGACCTCGATCTCGTGGTGGTCGGCACCGAGGAGGCGGTGGTGATGGTGGAGGCCGGCGCCAACCAGGTCTCCGAGGAGCTGCTCCTCGAGTGCATCTGGCGCGGCCACCTGGAGAACCAGAAGATCATCAAGGCGCAGCACGAGATGTTCCGCGAGGGGAACCGGGAGAAGCCGTCGTGGACCGCCCCCGAGGTCTACCCCGAGTCGCTCTACGAGGAGGTCAAGGGGGAGATCTACGCGCCGCTCAAGGCCGCCCTCTTCACCAAGAAGAAGTTCGAGCGCAAGGACGCGGTCAACGCCGTGGTCAAGCCGTACGTCGCGCAAATCCCCGAGAGCCAAGCGGACAAGAAGCTGCACGCCAAGAAGATCGTCGGCCGCCTGGAGGAGGAGATCCTGCGCGAGGTGGTGCTCCACGAGCGCACCCGCTTCGACAGCCGGCGCCTGGACGAGATCCGGCCGATCACCATCGACGTCGGAGTGCTCCCCCGTACCCACGGCTCGGCGGTGTTCACCCGCGGCGAAACCCAGGCTCTGGCCTCGGCCACCCTCGGCACCAGCCGCGACGCCCAGGTGATCGAGGAGTACGAGGGGGAGAGCATCCAGAAGTTCCTGCTGCACTACAACTTTCCCCCCTTCTCCGTCGGCGAGGTGAAGTTCCTGCGCAGCCCCGGCCGGCGTGAGATCGGCCACGGCGTGCTGGCCCGGCGGGCGCTGCTCCCCGTGCTGCCGCACGAGGACGAGTTCCCGTACACCATCCGCGTCGTCTCCGACATCCTGGAGTCGAA
>QHVW01000177.1 GCA_003223675.1 Acidobacteriota bacterium | reverse complement strand
GAATCCAGAATCCAAAATCCAAAATCGAAAATTGACCCGCCCCCGCCGTTCGGGCTAGCATCTTGGCTCCGTCGTGTAGACGCTAAAAGGAGGTATCCGTGTCCAACCCCTTCGCAGGTGTCCGCTGGATCTGGAAGAACGGCCAGCTCATCGATTTCGAGAAGGCGACCGTCCACGTGCTGAGCCACGCTCTCCACTACGGCTCCGGCGTCTTCGAGGGGATCCGCTGCTATAACACCCGGCAGGGGTCGGGGGTGTTCCGCCTTCCCGAGCACGTCCGCCGGCTCGAGAATTCGGCCAAGGTGTACCGCATGCCGATCGCCTTCACCACCGAGGAGCTGACCGACGCGATCTGCGAGACGATCCGCGCCAACGAATTCGAAGCCTGCTACATCCGCCCGATCATCTTCCGTGGCTTCGGCGACCGCATCGGCGTCAATCCGCTGAATAACCCGGTCGAGGTGTTCATCGCCTGCTGGCCCTGGGGGAAGTACCTGGGCGAGGAGTCCGAAAAGGGGGTCGACGTCTGCGTCTCCTCCTGGCGGCGCATCGCGGCCGACTCGATGCCGGCGGTCGCCAAGGCCACCGGCAACTACCTGAACGGCCAGCTCATCAAGATCGAGGCGGTCACCAACGGCTACGCCGAGGGGCTGGCGCTCGACGCCCGCGGCTTCGTCAGCGAGGGGTCGGGCGAGAACGTCTTCATGGTGCAGGACGGCGTGCTGCTGACGCCGCCGCTCGCCGCCTCGGTGCTGCAGGGGATCACCCGCGACTCGGTGATCAGGCTGGCGCGCGACCTGGGCATCCCGGTGCGCGAGGAGCAGATCCCGCGCGGCCAGCTCTACACCTGCGACGAGCTGTTCATGACCGGCACCGCGGCCGAGATCACGCCCATCCGCTCGGTCGACCGCAATCCGGTCGGCCACGGCTGCCCGGGCGAGATCACCCGCCGGATCATGACCGAGCTCCAGGGGATCTTCACCGGGGAGATCGCGGACCGCCACGGCTGGCTGTACCCGGTCTACTCGGGTGTCCAGGCGACCGCTGCCGCGGCGTCCCAGACGGTTTGACGTCCGGCCCATCCGCCGGGAGGAGGCTCTCGCCATGAACATCAACGACCTCTTGAAGATCGCGGTGGAGCGCAAGGCGTCCGACCTCCACCTCAAGGTCGGGAGCCACCCGGTGATCCGGGTCGACGGCGACCTTCTCCCCCTGGGCGAGCTCAAGCGCCTGATGCAGGAGGACACCATCGCGATGGCGTTCTCGATGATGAACGCCCGCCAGAAGCAGCGCTTCAAGGAGGAGCTCGAGCTCGACATCGCCTACTCGGTGCCCGGGCTCGGCCGCTTCCGCTGCAACGTCTTCCAGCAGCGCGGCGCGGTGGGGCTGGTGCTGCGCGTCATCCCGGCGCGCATCCAGAGCATCCGCGAGCTGATGCTGCCGCCGGTGCTGGAGCGCATCTGCGAGGAGCGGCGCGGCCTCATCCTCTGCACCGGCACCACCGGCTCGGGGAAGTCGACCAGTCTGGCGGCGATGCTCGACTACATCAACACCACCCGCACCGAGCACATGATCACGATCGAGGACCCCATCGAGTTCCTCCATCGTGACAAGAAGTCGATCGTCAACCAGCGCGAGATCGACGTCGACACCCACTCCTTCGCCGGCGCCCTGCGCGCCGCCCTCCGCCAGGACCCCGACGTCCTGCTGGTGGGCGAGATGCGCGACTACGAGACGATCGAGACCGCCCTGCTCGCGGCCGAGACCGGCCACCTCGTCTTCTCGACCCTGCACACCCTGGACGCCACCGAGACGGTCAACCGCATCATCTCCGTCTTCCCGCCGCACCACCAGAAGCAGATCCGCATCCAGCTCTCGCAGGTGCTGAAGTCGGTGCTCTCGCTGCGCCTGGTGCCGCGCGCCGACGGCATGGGCCGCGTGCCCGCCGCCGAGGTGCTGATCTCGACCGCCTACATCCGCGAGTGCATCGAGAACAAGGAGAAGACGAAGTACATCCGCGAGCAGATCGCCCTCGGCACCAGCCAGTACGGGATGCAGACCTTCGACCAGTCGCTCTTCCAGCTCTACAAGAGCGGCCTGATCACGCTCGACGAGGCGCTCAAGCGCGCCACCAACCCGGACGAGTTCCGGCTCAAGATCCAGGGCGTGCAGTTCACCGCCGACATCTCGCGCGACCAGATGGATGAGTCGATCCAGATCCCCGGCGAGAGCGAGTTCCTGGGCGGCGGCGACCTGTCGTTCGAGATCGAGCAGAACTAGCGGAGGATCACCCGGAGCCGCGGGTCAAGCCCGCATAGCGGCGCTCATTGCAGGTAGGGCCGGATCCTGGCGGCCTCCTGAAGAATGCCGAGGCTCCGGAGCGTGTCGTAGCTTTCCCGGGCGAGCTCCCGGACCTGAAGAGATTTCCCCTGCCGGAGCAGGATCTGGATCAGGTCGAGCCCGACGATCGCGGCGTCGGAGAGCCGTCCGAGGTCCAGAAGCTCGGTCCGAACCTCCAGCAGCACGCGCTCGGCGCTCGCGGGCCTGCCGATGCCGTCGAGGATCTTCCCTTCCAGCCAGCGGACCTTGCCGAGGGCGAGCGGGGCATCGGCGAACGCCTGCCGCAAGCCGCTCTTCAGCAGCAGCTCACCCGCCTTCCGGTAATCCCCGGAACGCGCGGTCAGGTTGATCAGGCCGTGCTGCCCCACCGAGACGAGCTGGGGGTCGCGGTCCGGGTCGAGCAGGGCGAGACCTCGTCTGAACAGGGGGATTCCCTGGCGCGGCGTTCCGGCATCGTCCATGGTCGCCGCCTTGGCGATCAGGCTCTCGCCCGCGAGGTGGCGGTTCCCCAGCTTGAGGTGAAGCCGGTAGACCCGATCGAAGAGCTCATACGCCTCGATCATCCTCCCCCGGACGCTCTTCAGATAGGCTTCGGTGGAGGCCAGGTGAGCGAGGAGCCCGGGGTCGCCGCTGCCCCTTGGGTGTAACGCCCGGGCGCGCGTCAAAGCCCCTTCGGCCTCGGCGAATTCATAGTTGACCTTGTAGGCGTTCGCCAGGCAGGCCCAGGCCCGGGCCTGCAGATCGAACAGAGAGGGCCCGTGCTCCTCCGGCCGTAGGCTCCCAGCCGCCTGGACGGCGTTGTAGGCGAGCCATCGCATCCCCCGCGGGTCCTGATACCGGAGCTCCCGGCTCCGCTCCAGGAGGGCCTCGACCAGCGCTCTGCCGTGGAGCTCCCGAATCTGCCGGACTGTAAGACCGTCGTACCCCTGGGGGCTCTCGCGCAGGAGCTCGAGGCTGCGCTCGAGCTTCCCTTCGTCCGTTCGCCAGCGGTCTTCCTGCCGCAGGGCCGCCGCGACCGCGCGCTCGCGGAGCGAGCTCCGGACGGCTCTCCGACACCCCCCGTCTCCGGCTTCGTCGAGCAGCCGGGCGGGAGCCCCCGCGACCAGCTTGCGGCCGCAGACGCCGCAGCCCGCCAGGACATGCCGGGCCACCCTCTGCTCGTCGGCCGGATCGAGACGGGAGGCGAGGAACCGCCCGATCTCTGCGTCGCTCAAATGGGTCATGGCGGTCTCAAGCCAGGTAGAGCCGGGCTTGCGCCGCGTGCTCACGAAGCCCCAGGTCCCGGAACGTACCGTAGACCTTGCCGGCGAGCTCCCGGACCTCCCGCTGCTTCCGCTGCCGGAGCAGAACGGCGAGCAGATCGAGGCCCACGAGCGCGGCCAGGTGCTCCCTGCCCACGTCCAGAAACTCACCGCGTACCTCCCAGAACGCTCTCTCGGCACTGGCAGCCTGCCCGCCTCCCGCCAGGATCTTCCCTTCCAGCCAGCGCAGCCTGACCAGATTGAGGGGAAGGCTGGCGAAGGCCCGCCGCAGGCCGCTCCGCAAGAGCAGCCCGCCGGCTTCCCGGTGCTCGCCGGAGACCGCGAGCAGAGTCATGAGGGTGTGCTGGCCGACCTGGAGGAGCTGCGGCTCCCGGTCCGGGTCGATCAGGGAGAGCGCTTCGCGGATGAGCCGGATTCCCTGCCGCCGTCTGCGGTGGTCGTACTCCATGCCGCCTCCCAGGGAAAGCAGCGCTTTCCCCGCGAGATGCCGGTCACCGGATCGCAGGTGGAGCCGGTAGGTTCCCAGGCGGAGCTCGTGGCATTCGGCCATTCTCCGTTGAGCTTCCCGGAGAGTGGCTTCCGGCCCGGCCAGCCAGGCCAGCAGCCGCGGGTCGCCGGTACCGCGGCGCAGGAGAGCGCGGGACCGCCCCAGAGCGGCCTCCGCTTCCCCATACCGCTCGGTGATCCTGAACGCGTTCGCCATCTCACCCCAGGCCTTGGCCTGCAAGTCGCGGGCGTACGCCGGATCGGCCTCCTCCGGCCGCAGGCTCTCGGCGACTTTGGCGGCGTTGTAGGCGAGCCAGGGGATCGCCCTGGGGTCGCTGAATCGGAGCTCCGCACTCCGGAGGAGGAGCGCCTCCGCCAGGGATGAGCCCTGGAGGCTCCTGACCTGCCCGGGCGTCAGGCCGTCATAGCCGCGAGGGCTCGCCTGCAGGAGCTCCAGGGTCCGGGCAAGCTTCCTTTCGTCCGGCTTCCAGCGGGCTTCCTGTCGCAGGGCCGCCGCGAGAGCCCGGTCGCGCTCCGAGGTGAAGGCGGCCTTCCGGCGGCGGCGCTCGTCCGCCTGGTCCAGCAGGCGCTCGGGAGCCTGGTCGACGAGCTCGCGGCTGCACACGCCGCACCCCCCCAGGATGTGCCGGGCCACTCTCCGTTCGCCGGCCGGCTCGAGCCGGGAGGCGAGGAAACGTCCAATCTCGTCTTCGCTCGGATGACTCAGCACTCTGGCACCTCGCCACACCTCAAAGGAGCGTCCTTGCGTTTATAGCATATTCCGAGCCTGCCGGCTCCGGAAAGCTCCCAAAGTTAGATCTACGTGCAGCAGGCGGGAAAGTTTCGTAGATTATTAGGCATCAAATGTAGATCCGAGGGCTTGATTTTGAGTCCATATGATGTCTATAGTGCATCATGGCATTTTTTCACGGTGCTCTCTCCCAACCCTCGAATCCCCCCGATCTCCCCGGTGCGGCCGTCGACTGGCTCTTCCGGAGCTCCCGGCTGGGCGTGGCCCTCTGGGACTGCGCCGTCGGCAAGCGGGGCCTGTCCGAAGAGTGCCGCCCGTCCTGGCACGTCGTCAGCTTCGTGCACTCGGGCGCCTTCGTCCTCCACGCTCAGGGGCGGCCCGCGGTGATCGACGCCACCTCTGTCTTAATGCACAATCCGGGAGATTCGTTTCGCTCCGAGCACCCCTTCGGCCATCGCGACCGCGGGAGCTTCATCGCCATCCACCCGGAGGCGCTGCGCGAGCTGGTGGCCGGTCACGATCCGGAGGCGGTGGAGCACCCGCAGGCCCTGTTCCCGCGCCCGTACTTCCATGGCCTCTTCAACGCCTGTCTGATCCAGCGCCTGCTCATCCGCCGGTTGCGGGTCGGGCCGCCCCCGGACCTCATGGCGGTCGAGGAGATCGTCCTGAAGGTGCTGGCCGGGGTTGTCAAGGAGGCTCGCCAGGCCCAGGGGCTCACCCCGGTCCGCCGCGATCCCTCCCGGGCCCGCCGGTGCTACGCCGAGGACGTCAAGGCCCTCCTCCAGGAGCGGTTCCGCGAACGGCTGCAACTGGACGACATCGCCCGGTCGCTCTACGTCTCCCCGTACCATCTCTGCCGGACTTTCCAGGAGCAGACCGGCGTGCCGATCCATCGCTACCTGAACCGGCTGCGCGTGCGGGAGGCGATGGAGATGATGGCCGAAGGGGAGGTCGACCTCAGCGATCTGGCGCTCGGGCTCGGCTTTTCGAGCCACAGCCACTTCACGTCGGCCTTCCGCAAGGAGCTGGGCATTCCGCCGCGCGGGATGAAGAGGCTGAAGGGGACGCGGATGGCCGAGATGGTGCGGTCGCTCGACTTGTAGCCGGAGGTGCTATCTTCCGGGGGACGGCGGTCCGATGCCCCCCACCTGCTACCAGAAAGCCCTCCAGCTCCTCGCCACCCGGGCCCACTTCCGGCGTGAGCTGGCGATGAAGCTCACCCAGCGGGGGTATCCGGAGGAGGAAATCGCCGCGACCCTCGACCGGTTGACAGAGCAGAAGTACCTCGACGACCGTGCCACGGCGCGGCTGTTCGTGGAGGGCCGGCGGGAGCGGACCAGCGAGGGGCGGGCGCGGCTGCGGTCGGAGCTCCTCAAGCGGGGGGCCCCCGAGGAGGCGATCGACGCGGCCCTCGCCGAGCTCACTCCGGAGGACGACACCCCCGCCGCCCGCGAGGCCGCCGAGCGCTGGCGTCTGAAAGGGGGCGTGGACCCCCGGGCCCTCGCCCGCCACCTGGAGCGCAAGGGGTTTTCCCGCCGTGCTATCGTTGCCGTTTTGAACGGCGAATTGGACGATCTTGGGATCGACGACGGATCATGAAGAGCCGCCGCTTTATGAAGAGCTTATGAAGAGCATAGACATTCGTTCAGGCTTTCTCGAATACTTCCGGGAGCGCGGGCATCGCGTGGTGCCGAGCGCGCCCCTGGTTCCCCAGGGGGACGCGACCCTCCTGTTCACCAACGCCGGCATGGTCCAGTTCAAGGACTATTTTCTCGGCGCGCAGAGGCCGGAGTCGCCGCGGGCGGCCTCGGCCCAGAAGGTCATGCGCGTCTCCGGCAAGCACAACGACCTGGAGCAAGTGGGACCGAGCCCGCGCCACCACACCTTCTTCGAGATGCTGGGCAACTTCTCCTTCGGCGACTACTTCAAGGAGGACGCCATCCGCTTCGGCTGGGACCTGGTGACCCGGGTCTGGGGCGTTCCCGCCAGCCGGCTGTTCGCCACCGTCTACGAGAAGGACGACGACGCCTTCGACCTCTGGGTGAAGCTGTCGAGCCTGCCGCCCGAGCGGGTCCACCGCTGCGGCGAGAAGGACAACTTCTGGGCCATGGGCGAGACCGGCCCCTGCGGCCCGTGCAGCGAGATCTTCGTCGACCTCCACCCCGACCGTCCCGAGGTCGGCTGGGAGGAGGGGACCGACTCCGGGCGCTACATGGAGATCTGGAACCTGGTCTTCATGCAATTCGACCGCGACTCGGCGGGGACTCTGACGCCGCTCCCCAAGCCGTCGATCGACACCGGCATGGGCCTCGAGCGGATCACCTCCGTGCTCGAAGGGGTGTACTCGAACTACGACACCGACCTCTTTCAGCCGATCCTCGCCGCGGCGGCCGACCTCGCCCACACGAAGTATGGGGCGGACGCGGAGAAGGACGTCTCCATGCGGGTGATCGCGGACCACCTGCGGGCGGTCTCCTTCCTGCTCGCCGACGGCGTGATCCCCGGCAACGAGGGGCGCGGCTACGTGCTGCGCCGCATCCTGCGCCGGGCGGTGCGCCACGGCATGCGCCTCGGCTTCGAGGAGCCGTTCCTGTTCAAGCTGGTGCCGGTGCTGGGCGAGGTGATGGGCGGCGCCTATCTGGAGCTGGCGGCGACGCGCCAGGCCTCGATGGCCACCATCAAGGCCGAGGAGGAGAAGTTCCTCTCCACCGTGGCCAACGGCGCCCGCCAGGTGCAGGAGGAGATCGAGCGGCTCCGCCCGCAGGGGATCGCCACCCTGCCCGGCCCGATGGTCTTCCGCCTCTACGACACCTACGGCCTGCCGCTGGAGGTGATCCGCGAGATCGCGGAGGAGGAGCGCTTCCAGATCGACGAGCCCGGCTTCAACGAGGCGCTCGACGCCCAGCGCGAGCAGTCGCGCAAGGCCACGGCCGAGGTGCAGAACCGCCTCTCCGCGCTGCGCGAGGTGCTGCGCGGCCACGCCGAGCTCACCGAGACCCGCTTCGAGGGGTACGAGCGCACGGAGATGACCGACACCCCCGCCGAGGTGGTGCGGCTCGCCACCTGGCGCGAGGGGGCGCCGGTGCGCGTCTCCACCCTGCAGAAGGGGCAGGTGGGGGTCGTCATCCTCGATCAGACGGTCTTCTACGCCGAGTCGGGAGGCGAGGTGGGGGACACCGGCGAGATGCTCTGGGAAGGGGGGCGCGCCCGCGTGGTGGACACCCAGAAGGATCAGGGGGGCGTCTACTTCCACTTCGTGGAGATCGAGGAGGGGAGCCTCGCCCGCCACACCAAGGTGCTCCTGCGGGTGGACCACGAGCGGCGGCTGGCCATCCAGCGCAACCACACGGCCACCCACCTGCTGCAAGCGGCGCTGCGCCAGGTGCTCGGCAAGAGCGTGCGCCAGGCCGGGTCGCTGGTGGCGCCGGACCGCCTGCGTTTCGACTTCACCTACCACCGCGGCATGTTCCGCCAGGAGTGGGAGCAGACCGAGGACCTGGTGAACGAGTGGATCCGCCGGGCGGTCTCCACCGAATTCGTCTGGCGCAGCTACCAGGAGGCGATCGCCGCCGGCGCCATGGCCCTGTTCGGCGAGAAGTACGGCGAGCGGGTGCGCACGGTGAACGTCCCCGGCTTCAGCCTGGAGCTGTGCGGTGGCTGCCACGTGCGCAACACGGGAGAGATCGGGCTCTTCCTGATCGAGTCCGAGCGTGGCGTCGCCTCCGGCGTGCGCCGCATCGAGGCGGCGACCGGCGGTTACGCTCTCGACGAGGTCCGCGGCCAGCGGGCGGCCTACACCGAGCTGGTGACGCGTCTCGGCATCCGCTCCGGCGATTACGATCATCAGCTCCAGAAGGCGGACCAGCTCCGCCAGCGGCAGAACGAGCTGGAGGCCGAGATGCGGAAGCTGCGCATGCAGCTCGTCTCCGGGTCGGCCAGCCCGTCGGGAGACGAGGAGCTGCTGGTGGACGGCATCCGGGTGCTCGCCCGCGAGGTCCCGCCCGCGCCGGCCAACGAGCTGCGCGACATGGCCGATACCCTGCGCTCCAAGCTGGGCTCCGGCGTGGTGGTGATCGGCACCCGCGGCGACGGCAACGTCAGCCTGGTCGCCGCCGTGAGCAAGGACCTGACGGCGCGCGTCAAGGCGGGCGATCTGGTCAAGAAGCTCTCCGCCATCGTGGGTGGTGGCGGCGGCGGCCGCCCCGACTTCGCCCAGGCCGGCGGCAAGGAGCCCGAGAAGCTCCCCGCGGCCCTCGCCGCCGTCGGGGAGGCGGTGCGCGAGCAGCTCGCGCGGTAGGCCGCCCGCCGAGCCGACCGTGGACGACGAGCGCACCCTGACGCTGGCCGGGATCGAGAACGCGCGCGAGCGCATCCGGCGGCAGCTTCCGCCGACGCCGTTGCGACGCTCCTTCGCCCTGCGTCCGCACGACGTCTGGCTGAAGCTCGAATGCTGGCAGCCCACCGGCTCCTTCAAGGTCCGCGGAGCGCTCCATCACCTCGTCTCGCTTGCCGAGACCGAGCGCCGGCGAGGCGTGGTGGCGGCTTCCGCGGGCAACCATGCGCTCGGCGTGGCCTGGGCGGTCCAGACTCTGGGCGGCAGCGTGCCCGCCGTCCTCTTCGTCCCCGAGACCGTGCCCCGGGCGAAGCTGGAGAAGCTGCGCAGCTTCCCCGTCACCGTGCGCGTGACCGGCGCCACCTATGACGATGCCTACGACGCGTCCCTGGCCTACGCCGAGGCGGCAGGCGCGCGCTACATCCACCCCTATGACGATCCGCTGACCGCGGCCGGACAGGGAACCGTCGGCCTCGAGATCCTCGAGCAGCTCCCGGACGTCGGACAGGTCGTCGTCCCTGTCGGGGGCGGCGGATTGATGGCGGCGACCGCCGTGGCGGTCAAGGCCAAGGCGCCCGGGGTGCGCATCGTCGCCGTGCAGCCCGCGGCGTCTCCGTCGCTGTCCGAGTCGCTGGCGCGTGGCGAGGCGCTGCACCTGTTCCCGGCGGCCCCCACCCTCGCCGACGGCGTCGCCGGCGGCATCGGCGACCTCGTCTTCCGGCATCGGGCGCTGATCGATGAGGTCGTCAACGTTCCCGAGAGCGCCATCGAAGAGACGATCGTGGCACTGCTCGCCGAAGACCAGGTCGTGGCCGAGGGCGCCGGCGCCCTTGCCGCCGCCGCATTGCGCTGCGGCCTGATTGCTCCCGATGGCCGTCCGGTCGCGGTGGTGGTGTCTGGCGGCAACATCGACGCCCGGCATCTCGCCCGTCTGCTGGCGGCTCGCGGTTGAGGGTCTGGCGACTCTCCTGGCACCTCTGTCGGGTCTTCTTATATCGTCGGTGCATCGAAGCGCGTACCAGCTCGGCAGCCTGATTCAGGACAGTTTGTCATTCGTTACCCCTCTCAGGGGCAGTACGCTGAGAATGCCGGGCACGCGGACGGTCGTATCTCTTCCCTGCCCCGTGCGGCTGGTGTGGCGGTCTTTGCGGGGGAGTTTGTGCGGGTAGGGCTGTCCGGTTCCCCAGGGAAGACAGCTCCGCCTCGACCGCGTTCAGGTTCTGCCCCACGGCGCGGAGCTGGCCCGCTACGCCTTCCAGGGCTGTCACCAGCTCCCGGAGTAGGGCTCTATCCTCATCCGCGAGCCGTAGGGGTTCCAGGACCAGCACAGGGGCTTCCAGGCGGATCGATGGGGGGAAGGCGGCAGGGGAGGCCGCCGGTTGCGCCGTTTGGGCTGCTATGGGGCTCCGGGCTCCCGGCTTGGGTCCCCTCTTCTTGGGCTCCCGGTTGGCCCTGTAGTCCTTGATTGCCTTGACGGCGGCGGCGTAGTACCGGCGGGATCGCCCCTCACCCTCGGAAGGGACCTCTATCCCCGCGTCTTCCATCTCCTGGAGGAGCGTTGTCAGCGTTTGGGGAGCTGCGATCCCGAGACGGTTAAGCAACTCCCCTTTTGTCAGTAGCTTCGCCATAGCCGTAACCTCCCTCGGTTTAGAGGGACGATAGAGCTAACCGGAATCCTGAGTCAAGCTTGAGCCCTTCGGTTCCATTTCCTTCCGACCATTCCGAGTTACGAAATAACGCCTAGGTTCATTTCTGAGGCTCAAACAAAGAGGGGGACAGGGTTGCATATAGCCCGTCCCTCTTTTCCTTTCCGGACGATCCCTAGCTGGTGTTACACGGCGGATTCCTTAATTAACAAAGCGTCGCCGCCCACGGTCCTCCAGCGAGTCTTTATAAATTGTTTTGCCTGGAGGATTACCTGAAAGGTAGCGGCTCCGGTTTGCAATTGCTTGTTCAAACCATTCCAAAGGTCTGTCATTTGCCTTTCCGATGCTTCCTCCAATTCAAGGCTAGAGATTGTGCTGAGTGCTCTCTTGCAGATATCGAGCGCACCCGAAAGGTCTCCTCGCCTCACGTAAGAATCCAAACTAATTCCGGCTAGAATCTGGTAGCAGGCCACTATAGCGAGATCAGCCCATTCTTCCCCGTCGTATGGAAAGTTTGCCGCCCTGGCTTCCTCCAGTAACCCCAGGACTCCAGAGGCCGAATGGTAAGCTTTAGTACGAGAGACGTATTCCTTCCTCTTCTTCCTCGTCATACTGCGTACCTGCGCGACGGCGGACTGAGCCGCCAACCAATCCTCTAATTTGCGTTGCTCCAGGCGATAGCGTTCAAGAAGTGCGGCGCGACGAGGTTCTCGAAAAGCCAACGATTCTCGCGGGATTGTTCCAGCCGAACCGGAGTCAAGCCTGCCAAGGGACTCACACGCGCCCGACCAAGTTGGGGACCGCCACACGGAAAGCGGTCCCCGAATGAAGAAATAAATTACCCGTTAGGGTCCCAACCGCTGCCCAGGTCAGCAGTAACGGGGGGTGCGGTTGGACTCTGAAGCCCCCAGGGATCGGCACCACTCCCCTGGTCGGTCGTGGTTGTCGGGGACAGAGTTGCAGGAGTCGGAGAGGTGGGGACATTGGCGTTTTTCGTGGCGAATGACCCGCTTGAGAGGAGATAGGACAGGTAAAGGGCGAGCAGCACGATCCTGAGCATAGGAGGTTCTCCCTTTCCGGAGCGTCCGATATGGGATTCGATTATCCCTAACGGCGACCGGATACAGAGGAAGTGTGTGCTTCTTACTCGATAAGGACAACCCATGGAGCACCTCACGAGAGAACAGGTGGAGCGACTTCTAGCGAATACCTTGCCTCGTGAGGAGACCAGGGAAGTGGTCAGGCACCTACTGACCGGGTGTGAGAGGTGCCGTGAGATTGCGCGTCAGGTGGCG
>QHVW01000537.1 GCA_003223675.1 Acidobacteriota bacterium | reverse complement strand
GCCGCCGATCCGCAGGATGGCCCAGCCGAAGAAGTAGATGAGGACGGCCCGGAAGCAGGCCTGCAAAGCGTCCACGTCCTTGGCCTCCTGCCCGGCGCCGAAGAGCCACTGCAATCCATGCCAGAGCTGATCCATTCCCGACCTCCAATCCGTCCGTCGTCCGCCGCCGGGTGCCTCTGCAACCCCTGAGCCTGTAAGATCGTCCGGGGGACTCAAGGAATGGCCTGGGGACGAAACCGAAGCGAAGGAGGAGGCTGCATGGCCCGGCTGGCGCTGCTCGTCGCGATCTTGGCGTTGATCCTCTCCTGGGCGGCCTACCGGCGATCCGGCGGCCAGCTCAAGGACGTGCTGACCGACGCGACCCGGGGGGCGGACCTCCACGCGGGGAGCGCCGAAGGCACCGGCGACGGCGGCCCGGGGGCGGCCCTGGACCGTCAGGCCGATCTGCTGAAGGCGCAGGCGAAGCTCCTTCAGCACCGGGCCGAGGTGGCCGGAGACCGCAACTTCGCCCAGGTGGAGCGGGACGTGGCGGAGATCCGCCGCAGCCTGGAGCGCTCCTACCAGGATGCCGGCGCCGCGGCGAAGGGGCGTTGGCAGGGGCTCGACGGCGAGCTCGAGCGCCTGGAGGCGCAGCTCAAGCAGGGGGGATCGCAGGCGCTCGCCAGCCTCGACGCGGCGGTGTCGAAGCTCCGGGACGAGGCGGGCGCGGAGAAGAAGGATGGGCGCTGACCCGGTCGTCGAGGCCAATGCCTTCCTCCAGGAGTCCGCGCCCGCGGTGTGGGCCGCCCTCTCGCCGCTCGGCCGCCGGGCGCTCCAGCCGGCCGACTTCCTGCCGCTCCAGTCGGCGGAGGCGCGGGGGAAGCCGTTCAACGCCACCATCGGCCAGATCACGGATGGGCACGGCAAGGCCGTTCCGCTCCCCTCGATGGCCGCGGCCCTCGCCGGTCTCGACGAGACGGAGCTGAGCCGGGCCTTCCTCTATTCGCCGGTGGAGGGTCTGCCCGAGCTGCGCCGCGCCTGGCGCGATTGGCAGCGGCGCGGTGTGAAGCCGGAGATCCCCTCCTCGCTGCCGGTGGTCACCGTGGGCACGGCCCAGGCGCGGATGCTGGCCGCGGAGCTGTTCGCGGGCGCGGGGCGCAGGGTGATCCTGCCCCACCCCTGCCGCGAGGGGGACCGGGAGCTGTTCGCGGAGCGTCTGAAGGCCGATCCGTTCCCCTGTGCCTGCACCGAGGGGGGGCACTTCGATCCGGCCGCCATCTCCTGGCACCTCGCCGACCTGCCGGAAGGGGAGCCGGCGGTGGTGCTCCTGCAGTTCCCCCGCGAGGCGACCGGATATGCCCCGGTGAGCCGGGAGCGCGCGGCCCTCGGCTCCGCCCTCACGGCCCAGGCGGAGCGCCGGCCGCTGGTGGTGATCGTGGATGACACCTGGGAGGGCCTGGGCACGCCGAGCGCCTCGCTCTTCTGGACCCTCGCCGGCCGCCATCCCAACCTGATCCCCCTCAAGGTCGACGGCGCGGACGGCCAGCTCGGCTTCCCCGGCGGCCGTGTGGGCTTCCTCACCTTCCCCTGCGAGCCCGAGAGCGACCTGGCCCGCTCGCTGGAGAGCAAGACCAAGATGCTGCTGCGCGCCGCGGTGGGATCGCCGCCGGCGGTGACGCAGGTGATCTTATTGCGAGCCTTGCGGGCGCTTTTGGGTGTATAGTTCTCCCTTGAGATGAAGAAGAAGACCCCTTGGCGCGACCCGATTGTCGAGGAGATCCACCGTTTCCGCGAGGAGTGGGCTGCGAAATTCGATTATGACCTGGAGAAGATGTACCAGGAGCTGAAGCGTCTGGAGCAGGAGGATGATGGGCCGTACGTCACTCTCAAGGATGGAGAGCTGGTGCCCGTCGATCCGAAAGACCAGACAAGTTGGCGCGACCCCCTCGTCGAAGAGGTCCGGAAGCACGGCCAGGAGTACGCAGCCAGGTTTGATTTCGATCCTCACAAGATGGGTGAGGATTTGAGACGGCTACAGAAAGAGAGTGGAGAGCCAGTCGTTTCGTTTAGTGGCGGTGAGGGCGGAGGGGATGCGAAGACCGATGCTTTTCAGGAGTACATACAGACTTGCAAGCGGCGAGAGATCCTTGAATGGGTCGGCAAGGTCGACTATTACGATGACTACGATCCCAAGCGGCTCCGCGACCGCAAACCTCGGTGAATGTGCCCGGGGTTGCAAGCACGCATCAAAACGATATAGTCTCTCCATCAGGAACTTGTAGGCGGACTGTTTCCTGAGGAGGGACTTCTGAAGCCTAAGGTCTATCTGGAGACCAGCGTTATCAGCTATCTGATCGGACGGATCAGCCGGGACTCGGTGACCGCCTCCAACCAGCGGCAGACCCGAGCTTGGTGGGAGGAGTCGCGATCCAAGTTTGACCTTCGCGTCTCACAGCTCGTCTTGCTGGAGATCGGCGGAGGGGATCTTGCTATGGCCCGGCAGCGTCTGGCCCTCGCGCAAGAGATTCCTCGCTTGGACTTTACGCGAGAGGGGCTGCCCCTTTCACAGAGGATCCTCCGGGAGACAGGCTTACCCAAGAAGGCGGGGCGTGATGCCCTCCATATCGCTCTGGCGGCTCTGTACGAGATGGATCTTCTGCTGACTTGGAACTGCCGGCACATCGCGAATGCGCTCCTGATCCCGAAAATCACCTCTATAATCGAGTCAAGGGGGTTGAGGAGCCCCTTGATCTGTACTCCTCCTCAGCTTCGGGGGTATTGATGAAGGCAAGGAAGAAGGTCCCCTGGCGCGACCCGATCGTCGAGGAAATCCAGCGACATTGGGAGCAGTACGCCCAAAAGTTCGATTTCGACCTTGGGAAGATTTATTCGGACTTGAAGCGGCGGCAGGACGAGACTCCGGGTCCGGTGATCTCCCTCGTCCGGAAGTCCTCTACCGCAACCAGTTCTCCAACCGCACCCGCTCGTCCGTCGAAGCGTCGCGGTACTTGACGATCACCGGCGTGTAGAGCGACAACCCCCAGTCCTTGCCCGCCCCGCGGGCCACGGCGCGGGAGCCGGGGACGACCACCGCTTCCTCGGGGATCACCAGCGGCAGCTCGTCGGTCGCCCGGTGGATGGTCTCGCGGACGAGGTCGTAGACGGGGGTGGAGCGGGTGAGGATGGTGCCGGCTCCCAGCACGGCGCGGCGCTTGACCACCGTCCCCTCGTAGACGCCGCAGTTGCCGCCGATCAGGACGTCGTCCTCCACGATCACCGGCGAGGCCCCCACCGGCTCCAGCACGCCGCCGAGCTGGGCGGCGGCCGACAGGTGGACCCGCTTGCCCACCTGGGCGCAGCTCCCCACCAGGGCGTGCGAGTCGACCAGCGTGCCGTCGTCCACCCAGGCGCCGACGTTGACGTACATCGGCGGCATGCAGATCACCCCGCGCCCGAGATGGCAGCCGTCGCGGATCGACGAGCCCCCGGGGACGACGCGGACCCCATCCCCCAGGCCCAGCGGCCGGGGCGGGTAGGTCGCCTTGTCGAGGAAGGGGAGCCGGCCCCCGGGGAAGCCGCCGACCGACATGTCCACGATCTCCCCCATGCGGAAGCCGGCCAGGATCCCCTGCTTGACCCAGGGGTTGACCCGCCAGCCGGTGAGGGAGCCGGCGTCCGGCTCGGCGGCGCGGACCTCCCCGCGGTTGAGCAGCTCCTTGAAGCGCTCGAAGAGCTCGCGGTGCTCCGGCCCGTAGGCGGCGGGCGGCTCGGAGTAGAGCCGCTCGATCTCCTCCCGGACGCGGCCGAGG
>QHVW01000536.1 GCA_003223675.1 Acidobacteriota bacterium | reverse complement strand
CCGAGGGCGATCAGGGGCAGGGTGATCGCGTCGTCCCCCGACAGCACGGCGAAGCTGGAGGGGACGGCCTGGAAGATGGCCGCGATCTGCGAGATGTTCCCCGAGGCCTCCTTCACCCCCACCACTGTCTCGATCTCCGCCAGGCGGGCCAGGGTCGCGGGCTCGACGTTCACCGCGGTGCGGCCGGGGACGTTGTAGACCACGATCGGCAGCCGCGTGGCGCGGGCCACCTCGCGGAAGTGCTGGTAGAGCCCCTCGGGCGTGGGCTTGTTGTAGTAGGGGGTGACGACCAGCAGGCCGTCCGCCCCCAGCGCCTCCAGGTCGCGGGCCAGCTCGACGACCCGGCGGGTGT
>QHVW01000176.1 GCA_003223675.1 Acidobacteriota bacterium | reverse complement strand
GCAGCAGCGTCAGCGAGAGAAACTCGCAACAGATGATTAGAGCAAGATAGGCTGTCAAGAAGTAGCGCGCATCTCAGTGATGTGCTTGAGGATCTCCCGCGTCGAGACCGACATCCTGGACCTCTTCAAGGATGTGAGGCCCAATATACGGGCTCAATCCCTCCGTCGTCACGAGCTCGACCCGCCGTTGTAGGACATCCTCCAAAAGGAACGCCAGCCCCATGAAATTGTCGAAGGTCTTCTCCTGAGGCCGAAAACGCACGAGGAGATCGACGTCGCTCTCCGGGCCCTGTTCCCCGCGGACGAACGAGCCGAAGAGGCCGAGTCCTTCGACTCCAAGGGCGCGGATCTCTTCCCGGTGCGTCTGAATCCGGTGGAGGATCTCCTGCTTTGTCGTGACGGCGGACATGGCGGATATCTTACACGGGGATTCTCGCCCTCCCACGAGGAGCGATTCCATGCTCCAGGTCGCGTCGAAGCGATACGCTTTCCCGCATCCTGGAATAGACGCGGGAGGTGCAAGTGCCGTTTTTCTCTGCTAAGATGTCGGCCATGGACGAGAACCGCAGAGGCTACGATCTCAAAGCGCCTGGCCGCTCCGGCGGGGGCGCTCCTCGGCACCTGCCGGGCCTTGGCGGCCCCTTCCCGCGGGTCGACGATCATTTGGTCGAGCCGGAGGTGACGCGCGACGAGATCATCGGCGGCCACCGGATCGTTGCCATGCCGGCCAATCCACCCCACGCCAACCAGCAGAGCCGGCTGGACTACGTCCTACAAGCTCTGGTCGCTCCTGGGTATATTGCCTCGGCAGACCTGCTCACCCGGCACGATCAGGAGTCGGACTTCGCCAGCGATGCCTGTATCTACAAGGAGGGCGTGGACCCGGCAACGGACGCACGCTATCTGGAGGAGATCGCCTTCGAGGTGGTCTCGGAGCAGAACGAGGGGGTCGTGACGGAGAAGGCCCGCCGGATGCAGCGCCGGGGCGTGCGGCGGATCTTCGCGGTGTGGGTGAAGAAAGCGCACCGGGTCTGCGAGTGGTCTCCCAAGAGCGAGAGTTGGCGCCGTTTGGGGTCCGACGCCAGTATCGAGGACCCCTGTCTCGTGACGCCGCTCCAAGTGGCTGACCTACTCGATGCCGCGAAAGCCGATTCTGCGGTGGTCGAGGCCCTGGCTGCCAAGGGCAACCCAGCGATTCGGAAGCGGGAGGCTGCCGCCGAGGCCAGGGGAGTGGCCAAGGGAGAAATTAAAGCCAAGGCTGAGGACATTCTTGAGATTCTGGAAGAGCGCAGCATCCCTGTAGTTGAGGCACAGCGGCAGGAGATCCTGGGCTGTCAGGATCTCGATCGATTAAAGCGATGGTTGCGCCGGGCCGTCATGGCTTCCTCCGCCGACGAGGTCACATCGGAGCCCTGAGATGGCGAAGACCCGAGCCGGGCTGGTTACCTACGAAACAGTCCGCGAGATCGCGCTGGCGCTCCCCGGCGTCGAGGAAGGTCCTTGTTACGGCACTCCCGGCCTCCGGGTACGCGGAAGGCTATTCGCCCGGCTGTGGGAGGACGGCGAGACGCTCGTGCTCAAGGTGGGTTTCGACGCCCGCGAGATGCTGATGGCGGCCAATCCGGAAACCTTTTACATCACGGACCAAGATCGAGCACCTGATCGAAGAGGCCTGGCGGCTCAACGCGCCCAAGCGGCTGGTGGCGGAGCGTGAGGCTACTCCACCCGCACCGCGATCTTCCCCCGCACGCCGCCCCGCTCGCTGAGGTCGTGGGCCTCGCGGATGCGGCTCAGGGGGAAGGCTTCGTGGATCTCCGGCCGGAGCCTCCCCTGCTCCACCAGCCGGGCGAGGAAGGCGAGATCCTCGGGCTTGGTCTGCACGGTGATCCAGCGGGACCGCTTCTTCTGACCGAAGAGGGCCGTCAGCCCGGTGAAGAGCCCGTTGAGGAACGAGCGCGGACCGACCTGGGTGGTCACGTAGATCCCGCCGTCCCGGGAGAGTGAGGGCTCGCAATCCTGATAATTCCGGGTGCCGGCCACGTCGAAGATCACGTCCCAGGCGTCGTCGCGGCCGGCGAAGTCCTCCTCCTCGTAATCGATCGCCTCGCGGGCGCCCAGGGAGCGGACGAATTCCAGGTTGCCGCGGCTGGCGGTGCCCGTCACCTGGGCTCCCACGGTGACGCCGATCTGCACGGCGAGATGGCCCACGCCGCCGGAGGCGCCGTTGATCACCACCGTCTCTCCCCCCACCAACTCGCCCTTGTCGCGCAGGGCCTGGAGGGCGGTCAGGCCGGCGACCGGCAGCGCCGCGGCCTCCTCGAAGGAGAGCGACTGGGGCATGGCCGCGAGCGCGGATTCCCGGGCCAGCGCCAGCTCGGCGTAGGAGCCTCCGGGAGAGCGCGGATCGACCATGCCGAAGACCGCGTCCCCCACCTGGAAACGGGTCACCTCGGGGCCGATCGCGTCGACCTCGCCGGCCGCGTCGTGGCCGAGGATCAGGGGAAATTTCGCCGGCATGACGAGCCGCAGGCTGCCGCGGCGCATCTTCCAATCGATGGGATTGACGCTCGCCGCCCGCACCCGCAGGCGGACCTGCCCCGGCCCGGGCTCTCCCGGCTCCGGAACCTCCCGCACCTGGAGCCGGTCGCTCCCCCCATACGCGTCGATCACCGCGGCTTTCATGGAGCTCCTTTCCGAATCCATCCTATCGCCGCCTCCAGGATAACGTCCCTCCCCTGCCGGAACGCCGCGTCGAACGCCGCCTCGTCGAGAGCCACGCGATGATCCAGCGGCACCCCTCCACGCCCGGAGGCGTCGCTGTCGAGCTGGATCTGGTATTGGCCGTCGAGCGATTGCCCCTGGGGGAAGATGAAGTCGAGGCCGTCCGGCAGGTGGACGGTCTTCTCCCCCACTCCGAACGATCCTTGCGTGCCGCGCCAGCCGAAGATGGCCACGTTCGGCAGGCCGCGCAGGGCCAGAGGGATGCCCTCGCCGGCGCTGAAGGTGTCCGTGTTGACCAGCACCGCCACCCGGCGCGGCCAGTACGGCCGCCGCGGCTGGACGCGCACCGCGGTCTCCGGATGCGGCCGGAAGAGCGCCGTGACCGGATCGTAGAGGCCCGCGATCTCGTAGATCCGCGGGCGCGGCTGGAAGAAGGCGGTGATGCGCGGCACGATCTCGTCCTGCCCGCCGGTGTTGCCGCGGACGTCGATCACGATCCCGGGCGCGCCCGCCTTGAGGAACCGCCGGAGGGCGCCGCGGACCTCCCGCTCCGGCATCAGATCCCAGAACGTGGGCAGCTCGAATTTCACCTGGATGTAGCCGGTGCCGTCCGGCAGCTTCTTGATGGAGATCGGATCGCCAAAGAAGACGTCCCAACGGGTCCCCGTCGGCCGGGGGTACGCCTCCGGCACCGCCTCCATCTCGGCCGTGGAGGCCGCGGGGGCGCCGGGGTTCCGGTAGCCGATCGCCGCGTGGGCTCCGACGCGGCCGTGGGTGAGGAAGCGGAGGCGCTGGAGACGGCGCCCCTCGGCGGTGGCGGGAGGCTCCTCGCTCCAGTCGACGCTCACCCTCTCCAGAGCCGACCGCACCGGACCGCCGTTCCAGGCCAGCACCTCGGCTCCCACCTGGAGGCCGGCGCGCGCCGCCGGGCCGCCGGCATCCACCCGGGCCGCCATCACCCGGCCGTCGTCGAGCTCGGCCAGCCCGAGGCCATACCCGCCGCCCGCCTCCGCCTCCCGGAGCCCGCGGTCGTCCCCCCGCAGATCGACGTGGCCGTCCGGGATGCTCCAGGCGAACGCCCGTAGGGTCCGGTAGTAGGCCCGGTCATCCCTGCGCGCCTCGGCGTCGCGGACGCGCGGGGCGAACCGGGCTCTGAGAGCGGCCCAGTCGATCCTCTTCCATTGGGTGAACGGATACTCGGCCGCCAGCTTGGCGCACAGGGCGTCGAAGGCGTGGGACCACGAGAACGCCGCCAGATTGGTCTCCGTCTTCTCCCCTGCCAACAGGGACGCGTGATGGCGGGGGCGCGGCAACGGGGGAAGCTCGCTCCACCGCACGGCTCCGTCCACGGCCAGCACGATCCCTACCGCCGCGGCAATCCGGCGCAGCGCCCCGGGAGGATGGCCCACCCGTCGCGGAAACGCCGCCAATCCCAGCATCGCCACCCCGGCGGCGAGCGGCACCGAAGCCAACAGCGCCAGCGGCGACGTCCGCAAGCTCCACAACGCCTGCCCCGCCATCAACACCGCGAGAGCCCCGGCGAGCGGGGAGACCCACCGCGCCAAAGGACGCCGGAGGCCCGCGGCGATCGCCGCCGCCAGCAGGACGGTCAGCGCGGCGAGGAGGAAGGTGAAGGCAGGGAGCATGCGCGGGGGAGTGTTGCATAACTGAGGTGGGCGGGTGGCCCGAAACGTTTTCGCCCCACCGAACATCTTGAAGTGAGAACATTACAAGGAGGATCGCCATGCAGCCACACGACCGCTCCTGTTTCGCTCTCACAGCCCTCCCTCAGGCGTTGACTCCGAGTGGCCGCCGCTGAGCGAGATCAAACAAGCAAGCGATCCCAGCTCTCAATAGCGATCACTCTACCTGCCCGAGGGAGGAAGCCTCGCGTCCAACTCGCGGAAGACACCAGCTTGCCGCCAGAGCTCGCGGTTGCCGATCACGTAGATCCGCTCCTGAGCCCGCGTCACGGCCACGTTGAGCAGATTCGGCCGTCCGCCGGCCCAGGCGCGCGCTCCGGTCTGGCCGGGTGCGGGAGCCCCCAAGACAAAGATCACTGCCTCCGCCTCCCGTCCCTGGACGGTGTGGACCGTTCCGATCCGCTCGTAGATCCACTGCCGCGGCTCTTTTGCCCGCACCAGAAGACCACTTTCCTCGACCAGCCTGCGCAGACGGTCGGCCACCACGACGAAAGGTGTGATGATATAAACGTTCGGCGCATCAGCATTCGGATTGAGCTCCAGGTTTGTCAGCTTATCCAGGAGCTTCAGGACCGCCTGCCCCTCCTCCGGGCACCACTTCTCTTCAGCGCTTCCCTGGATGTGGATCCATCGTGACGCACCCAGGAGCTCGCCGATCACAGAAGGTTTCGCCACCTTTCCCTGCACCATCAGGTGGTCATAGGCCACCGCGTTCGAGATGCCGAACATGGGCTCGCTGCACCGGCGATGAACCAGGAGCGGCGCACCGATCCTGCGGCTCCCTTGCCGGCTTTCAAGCTCGGTCAGGAATGGGCTCGCGGCATCGGCGAGCGCCTGGACCGAGGCGTCCGGTGCGTTGAAACGATCCGGATCGACCCCGAAGTGCCGGCAGATCGCCTGGGTCAACCGGTCGGGAAGGGTCACGACCGGCTCGATCTGCGCCGGATCGCCCACCACGACGGCGCGACGCGTCCGGAAGATCGCTCCGACCGCCGCCTGGGGCAAGGCCTGCCCGGCCTCGTCCACGAAAAGCCATCCCAGGCTCTCCGGAGGGAGATCGCGGAGCATCCTCTCCACGGAAGCGAACGTGGTCGAGACCAGGGGAACCACGAGGAACAGGGAGGACCAGAGGTCCGGGATCAGCGCCCTCTTCTCGGCGGTCGGCAAGGTCCGTCCGCCAAAGAGATTCATCAAGGCTCCCAGGTTGTGGCGCAAGGGCTTCGCGGCGGCATCGATAAAGGCGCGGTGAAGGGCCATGGCGGCCACGAAGGCGCCGTCGCGCAAGCGCTGCTGTCCGGCGTCCAGCCAGGGCGGAGTCTGCTGTTTTTCCGCGTGATCCCTCTCCCAGAAGTCATCGTCGAGGAATCGGTCGCCGAGCTTCTCGCGCCATGTCCGCACCTCGTGCCGAGCCTCGCGGTGACGGTCTGCCGCCGCGGTCCGGAGACTCTCGGCCGACCGGCTGCGGGCCGCCGCTTCCTGGTGAGCCTTCTCCGCTTGGGCGAGCTCTTGTCCCGATCGAGAGAGCTCCGTTTGGGCCTGCTCATAGCCCGCAGCCAGTGGAGCCCTGGCCGACTGCCACTCCCGGGCGCTCCGCGTCCGGAAAATACGGGCGAGCCAGCCGGGCCGGCGGCGGTCGTGCTCCGCCAGCCGCGCCTCGGCGCTGCTCCGATGGCCCTGCGCCTCGGCGTGCAACGACCGGGCCTTCTCCTCGGCGGCCTGACAGCGGTCCAGAGCCGCACGAGCCAGCGATGACGCAGCCTGCGCCTCGGCTTCCTCACGGGCGAGGCGTGGCAGGGCCGCCGCGAGCTCCCGGATCTTTTCCACAACCACCAGCATCTTGCGGCTCTCGACGAGCGCGGCAAGAAAATTGGTGCGAGCCCGGCACCAGCGGCGTAAAGCCTCTTCCTGGTTCCTGGGAGGCTTCTCCTGGGTGACGATGCGCGGCGGCCGGGTGATCCTGACCTTGGTTTCGGGATGAATCTCTTCGATGACCTGCGGCGTGCCGGCGGCCTCCAGGAGATAGGTTGATAGACCGCTGTCATTATCCCACCAGAACGTCTGCTTGAACCGGCTGCGGTTCGCGACGTTGCCGAGGACCGCCGCGCAAAGCCCCCAAGTCTCTTCCTTGTCCTTGAAGAGCGCGTCCGAGAGGGTCTTGAAATACCGGAGATCCGGGGCGTCCTCCGCGACAGCCTTCAGCGCTGGCAATTCCCCACTCACGTTTTCGACGGCCTTGTTGTTAGACGAAGCCACGACCATCTCGAACCCCCGGAGGCGGGGATCTACCTCGTAGAGGTGCAGCCACTTTTGTCCCACGTTGATCTTCTCCCCGGAGTGACTGAAGGCCGTCGAGGGATCATCGAAAGTCGCCATGACCTCGGCGCGCTGGGTGACCACCGCGGCCACCAGATCGCGCAGCAGCGTGGTCTTGCCGGTCCCCGGAGGGCCGTTGATCCCCAGAATTCCTCCGGACCGGAGCTCCTGGACGGCCAGATTGACGGCTGCCTGCTGAAGAAGGACCAGCGGGTGCCTTCCTCTCCCCGGCCAGCGGGCTGGCGGTGTGAGCTTCGGGGCGACGGCCGTTTCGAGAGACTCCCAATCCCGTAGCAGATCCCTGGTGCTTGCGGGCGTTCGCTCTCCGATGTAGAGACGCAGGTTGCTCGTGGCTCGCCCCTCCGAGAACAGGGTCCTGGCGGCAGAGAGATCCCGGAGGAAGAAGCTGTTGAGCAGAAGTGGCTCGGGTGGATCGAATCCCTTGAACGGCAGATAGACGCGAATGGCGAAGCGCGGCGGCGCCGTGAGCTGCCGCGGCAGGCCGAGACGCTTCAGGAGCCATTCATAGGCCCGCAGGATCGTTTCCCGATCCAGAACGGGCTCGTCCTCGTCGTCCCCGGAGCCGCGGAGGATCTCGTCCAGCTCTTCCGTGAGCTCCTCCTCCTCGGCTCGCCACGCGGCGAGGGATGTCAGGTCGCCTCGCAGCGCATGAGGAATACCCCAGGCGAAGCTGGAGAGAGCCGCGGCCGGCGTCTCCACCAGTCGGCCATTCCGGTCGATCGTCACCGCGGCCAGGATGGCCTCGCCTTTCGCCGCCGGGCGCTCGACCCGCGTATCCGTATACAGGGAGAGGAGCTGCTCGATGGCGGCGCCGAAATCCACCGTCCCCAGCACCACCTGATAGAACAGCCGCGTGTTCGGGCGTGCCTTCTCTCCCACACCCTCCCAGGGGAGCTTCCCCGTTTCCAGAGAGGCGACCGCTCGGCTCTCCCCGCCCGCCAGATCTTCGGGGCGCCGGAACGTCTGGGGTGAGAGCACTTCCAGAGACGTCCAGGCGTCGAGGATCGCCTCCGGAGAATTCGGCGGCCCGGAAGACGGCCGGGGCTTCGCGGGCCGATCCGGAACCGGGACGGCGACAGGCCGAGGGGGAGACGGCTGCCGCTGAGCGACCTCAGCCGATCTCAGAGCTTCCTCTACCTGCTCCTTGAGAGCCGACGCCCTTTTGGTGAAACGAAAGCTGAGCTCGTGGAGCAGGACGTTGAGGGCTTCGGCGTCTCCCTGGCAGCGGGGGAGCTCCTGCTCGAGCTCCTGGATGCGGAAGTCGTAAAACGGTCGGGATCGGGGTTTGGTCATGTCGGTCGAAAGATAGCGCGAGGAGCTATCGATGACGCCATGCCACACCCTCGCTATGGGCCGCTCAGATGCAGCAACAGCTCCGTCGCGTACCGCCCCCGCCCATCCTCCACCCACATCTCGTCCGGCCCGGGGAGCATCTCGGTGAGGTGCAGCGTGGTCTCCTCTCCCAAGGCCCGGCGCAGCAGGTCCACGAACAGCGGCGATTCGAGATCGGCATAGAAGGGCTTGGGATCGGCCGCCGTGTGTACAAATACATGCCTCGGGATGCCGCGCTGTCTGCGCCAGCGGGCCACCTCCGCGAAAAAGGCAGGGCCTTCCTCCGGCGACTTTCCCGGCGTGAAGCTCCAGCGGCGGCGGAAGAGGACGAGCCGGCCGCTCACGAAGCGGGGCCAGCGGTCGATTCCGGGGACTTCGAAGCCGGGGAACCAGGAGAGCGGCTGGAGGCCCTGGCGGCCGATCTCCACCAGGAAGGAGATGAACCCCTCCGGGCTCACTCCGCTGCTGATCACCGGCACCACCTCGGTCCCTGGCGGCATCCGGCGCAGCACGAACCTCCCCGCCCCGGAATCCCAGCGCACGGTCATCTCATGCAGGTGGATCACCTCGGCGCCCGCGCCCGCCCTCATGCCCGGCAGCTCGATCTCGTGGCGGAAGAGGCTCGGCCGCAGGCCCGCGTTGGCGCTCCGGCCGAGGTGGTTGTAGGTGACCTCCGCCAGGATCGCCCCCTCGCGCGCCAGCGGCTGCCAGCTCCGCAGCACCTCGCGGGCCACGGGGTTGCCGGCGCCCGGCCCGCCGAGGAGATGCGAGAAGCGGGCGAGGGCGATCCCGGCGCCGAAGAGGGCGTTGAGGACGATGCGATAGCGGCCGGCCGCGATCTCCCCGGGATTCCGGGCGGCGATCTGGAAGAGGGCCCCCGCCGACCAGACCGGCTCCGGAGGAAGGCCGTCCAGGAGGATCTCCCAATCCTCGTCCGTGAGATCGGCCTCGTCCCCTCCCATCCCGGCGCGCGCGACAAAGAAATCCCGCGTCCGCGCGAGCACCGATTCGGCCTCGGCGTCCCCGGGCGGCGCGGGCGGGAAGGCGCCGGGCCGCTCCTCCGCCTCGGGCTCGAAGAGGCCGTGGTAGAGGTCGAGGAGCGGCACGTCCGTATCCGCCGGATGGCGCGAGAGGAAGCGCCGCGCCCAGGCCTGGCGGAAGGCGAGCTCGGGATAGAGACCGGCGAAGAGGCGCACGTAGCGCCGCAAGGGGGTCTCCAGATCCTCGCGCACACGCTCCGGCAAGGTGATCTCGACGCCGGACGCCGTGTCCACGCGGAAGAGCTCGTCCCCCCGGAGCGGATGGACGCGCGGCAGGGGCGCCATCCGCGCCTCCAGGCGGTCCATGGCGGCGATGCGCTCCTCCGGCGCGAGCGTGGGGAGAGCCTCCACCTCGCGCTCCACCGCCTCGATCTCCGGCAGCCAGGGCGCGTCGAGGCCGGCGGCCCGCATCGTATCCGCCACGAAGGCGAGCGGGCGGCGCTCGTTGTAGGGAGGCTCGATCTCGGCGATCAGGAGCCCCCGGTCCACGAGCTGCGTGAAGAAGGGGGTGAGCTCCTCCACCCCGATCCCGTAGCGGCCGGCGACCGCGGCCAGGAGCTCAGGTGTCGCGAGCCCCTTCTCCGCCTCCTCGAAGAAGAGGCCGAGGATCGGCTGCGCCGGGGTGCGGGAGAGCTCCTCCAGATCGCTCTCCCGGCGCGGTGTGGTGGGGCGCCAGAAGGTCCAGGCGGTGCCCTCTCTCCGCAGGGTCGGATTGGGGCGTGGCACGATCGCCGGCCAGGCGGCAGGGTCCGCCCCCACGCAGGCGGCCACCTTGCGCGCCTCAGCCACCGAGAGCAGCACGTCCATGCGCGCCGGCAGGTTGGCGCCGGAGATCCGGGTTTCCGCGCCGCCGATCCAGGCCAGGGCGGTGGCGCAGAAGACCGAGTTGGGGCTGGTCTTGGTGGCGAAGCGGCCGGCGTAGGCGGTGAGCTTGGCCCCGGCGTGGCGCTCGTCGTGCCGCCAACGGCCGGGGTCCACCCTCTCCAGGCCTTGGAGCCTTGCGAGCAGCGAGCGGCTGACCAGCCGGATCCCCTCCTGGAAGGTGGGGATCTTCGCGAGCGCCAGCAGGGCCCGCCGCGTCCGCCGGAGGCCGTCCGCATAGGCGTGCTCGTACCGCTGAAGCAGGGCCGTGTGCTCCGCCCGGCGCGCGAGGTGGCCGGCGACGGCTTCGGCCAGCTCCAGGGGCAGGTGCGCCGCTGCGAGCTGCTCCTCCGGGACCCGCCGCCGGTTGTGGAGGGCCCGCCGCAGGGCGATCACCGCCAGCCGCCGCCGCGCCGCTTGCCGGTCGTCCCCCGGCGGCTCCCCGGCCGCGGCGTAGAGGGCGTCGGTGAGCGTCTCCACCTCCGCGCCGAGCCTCTCTTCCAGCTCCAGGAGGGGAGCGAGCCGCGCCAGGGCCTCGGGAGCGGCCAGCGGCTCCAGCGACGCGATCGGGAACGCGGCGATGCGCAGGAGGGCGAGAGCAGGCTCAGGAGGCGTGCTCAGGCGGCCCCCCTCCATCCTCGACCAGCCGGTGCATGAAGTAGCGCAGCAGGGCCTCCGGCGTGGGATCGATCCCCAGCCGGTTGCAGTGCATGTGGGTGTAGGACCACGCGAGCTCGGTGAGGTCCTGGTGGATGCGCCCGGCGGCGTGCGCTTCCAGGATCGCCTCGATCACCGGCCGGCTCGCCTCCAGGCAGCGCTCAGCGATCCGCCACGGCTCCTCGCCCCCCCAGAGCAGCTCGGGATGGCGGCTCTGCTCGCCGGTGAAGAGGTCCTGAATCCCCGCCTTCAGCTCCTGGTAGCGCTTCTCGACCGTCTCCAGCTCGGCCTCCTTCCAGGTCCCCATCTCGCTCGTCCAGCGGTAGCCGGTGGCGTAGAAGGCGAGGCGCCGCGCGCGGTCGAAGCCGAGCAGGTCGAGCAGCCCCTCGGTCATCAGCAGCGACCACTCGCGCCGGGTCTTGGCGAGCAGCCCCCGCCGCTCGGCCTCCATCAGGTCGAGGCACGCCAGCGAGTCGTGCAGGAAGAGCTTCTCGGCGAGCGCCATCCCCTCCTCGCCGCCGTAGCGCTCGGTCTCCCGGTCGTACTGGGCGAATTCGATCCGCTCGACCCCCTGGACCGCCGCGAGGTCGTGCTCGATTCGCTCGCGCACCGGCCCCTCGATCCATTCCGGCCGCCCAAGGACGCGGAAACGGATCTGCCAGCTCGGCACGTTGTAGCGGGCGAAGAAAAGGGAGTGAAGCTCGGGGGCACCCCGCAGGTCGCGCGCCACCGGCGTCACGAAATCCGCGAGGATCCGCTCGTGCTGCTCGCGCGGGGCGTAGAGCAGCGTGAAGAGACAGAGCTGGTCGTCCAAAGTGGAAGCCTCCGGTCAGTGATCAGAATCGGGCCGGCCGCGCGGCTTACCCTCTCCGCCCCGGCGGGCCGGCCCGCAAGCTCAGGACAAGAGACCGGCGGGCCGGCCGTCTTGCTACTGGGCCGTCATGGCCGTGAACAGGCTGCCCGCCGTCGAGATCGAGATCGGACAGGTGCACTTGCGGCTGGTCGTCGACGTCCCGCAACCTGGGTTGCAGGACTGCTCGAGGACCTCGACCTCCAGTGCCAGGGCCTGCGGCTTGGCTTCGGTCTTCTCGTTCATAAGGCTCCTTTCAGGTTCTACCTGGCAGTGTTCGCGGTGAACAGGCTGCCCGTGGTGGTGGCCGAGATCGGGCAGGTGCACTTGTTGCTGGTCGTCGAGCTGCCACAACCAGGGTTGCACCAGGCCTCGAGCTCCTGGACCTCCAGCGACAGCGCCTGCGGTTTGCTTTCCTTCTCCGTCATGAGTTCTCCTTTCCGGAGAGCACGCGCCCTCCAATTGGGCAGGTGCCTTGACGCGTCCGGAGGGGGACGCTTATTGATAGTTTTGCATATCTGGTGCCGGCCCCTCCACGGCGATCCCGAAGGGCGCCGCCTTCCTGCCGCGCTCGTCGTAGACGAAGCGGAGCCGCTGCCGCAGGTCTGGCGGAAGGCGCCAGAATTGCTCCATCCGGACCAGAATTGGCGCGCCAGGATGGCTGGCCAGCCAGGCCTCGACGTCCTCCGGCGTGGTCAGCGCCCGGGTGAGCCGGCCCAGCTTGAAGCCGATGATCCCGAAGATCGCCTCGTTGGAGACCACCGGCGGCAGGTAGGCCGGCACCGGCTCCTTCCCGGGAAAGTGGACGGCGATGGCCGCCGTCAGATCGTCCGGCCGCTTCACAGGGTCGATGAGCGCCTCGGCGCCCGTCTCCAGCCCGAGCGTGACGAGGATCAGGGCGGCGATCGCCCAGCGCACCGAGGGGCCTGAGCGCCAGCGGCGGATCAGCCCGGCGGCCAGCGCTCCACCCAGGATCAGGGCGGCGGTCCCGAAGCCGAGGAGAGCCGTCGCCGGCACCGCATTCCGCACCGGGACGGCCCCCATGGGAACGCGGGGCGCCCAGGCGAGCCAGAGCGCGGCGGCGCCGAGGAGGAGCGGGAGGACGGCGGCGAAGATCCCCAACGCGAGGAGCGTCCGCCGGTCCCGGCTCGCAAGCTCCCCCGTCTTCCCCACCCCGCCGAGCCACCCGGCGGCGCAGACCGCGAACGCCGGCAGCAGCGGCAGCAGATAGACCTCCCGCTTGGTGGCGGGGATCGAGAGCAGCAGCAGGCCGAGCCCCGCGGTGGCGATGAGGAGCCGGTGCCCTTCGTTCCCCGGCTGCCCCGAGCGGCAGCGGCCGGACCGCAGCATCGCCGGCAGCGCCAGGGTCCAGGGGAGCAGCATCGGAGGCCCGATCAGCAGGTAGAACAAGAAGGGCTCGCTGTGCCCGAAGACGTGGGTCTCGCTGGTGTGGACCATCCGCCCCACCGTGTTGCTGATCAGGCAGACCCGGACCCCCTCCCACCCCATTTCGCGCCACAGGGCCATCGCCCACGGCACCACCAGGAGGGCGAACATGGGGATCCCCGCGGCCGCCAGCGGCAGGAGCTCACGGATCGCGCGGCCCCGCCGCGTGGCCAGCAGATAGAGAACCGGCGGCCCCGCTCCCAGCCCCACGGCCACGATCCCCTTGCAGAGGAAGGCGAGCGGCACGGCCACCGCGATCAATGCCACGGCCCCCCGCCGCTCGCCGGATGAGCGGGCCTCGATCCAGAGCACGAATCCCAGATGGGCCAGACCAACGAAGAACATCAGCGCCGGATCGACCGTCACCCGGGTGGCGTTCTGGATGAAGAGCACCGTGGTGGCGAGGATGCAGACCCCCAGGAGCCCCTCCCGCGGCCCGCCCAGGCGCATGCCGGCGACCCAGACCACCAGAAGGGTGAGCACGGCGAACAGCGCGGAGGGGGCCCGCGCCGCGGCGTCCGACATCCCCAGCAGCCGGAGCGATCCCGCCAGCGTCCACCAGTAGAGCGGTGGCTTCTCCAGGAACGGCTTGCCGTTGAGCCGCGGCACGATCCAGTCGCCGCTCTCCGCCATCGCCCGCCCGATGCCCGCCCCCGTGGGCTCGTCCGGGGTCCAGAGAGAGTGGGAGAAGACCGGAACGAGGCTCAGCAGAAGGGCGGCGGCGAGAGCGAGCAGGAAGGAGGTCCGGGCGGTGAGGCCCGCGTCTTCCTTCCCGGGTTGGCTGAGCATGGCGCGCGAACGTTAGCACGGGCGGCCCGCTTGCTTGATCCGACCGATCCGACGGATCCGTCCGATCGGGCGGAGGGCCTCTCCGCCCCCCGTAGACCGCTCCCCCCCACTTCCTATACGCTCCCCCGCAGCGACATGGAAACGTTCCCAACCACGGACCGGCGCCCCGCGCGGGCGCCAGAGTTGCATTCGTAGGAAGACATGGCCTTTCTCTGCCGACACAAGCTCCCGGGCAGCCATCAGT
>QHVW01000535.1 GCA_003223675.1 Acidobacteriota bacterium | reverse complement strand
CACCGACGTCACGCTGTTCGACACCACGATCTTCACGGCCGACAACCGTGGCGCCTGCAGCAACTCGCCCACCGGCCGCTGTCTGCCGTTCAACCCGTTCACCGAGAAGCCGGTCGAAGGGGTCAACTGGCAGAAGGGACCGAACTTCGGCAAGGCCGTCAACCAGTTCGGCTTCCAGCAGCCGCGTACCTTCCTCGTCAGCTTCGGCCTGCGGTTCTAGCCGCCGGCTCCTGAACGGACGATCTGGGCGGCTCCCTTTCGGGGCCGCCCTTTCTTTTAGGGGATCAATTTTCAGGGGATCGATCAGCGGAGCAGGCCGCGCAGGGCCCCGAGCGCCTCGGGGTAGCGGAAGGCGTAGCCGAGGTCGAGCAGCTTCCGGGGCACCGCCCGCTGGCCGTGGAGGAGGACGTCCGCCATCTCGCCGAGGAGGAGGCGGAGGGCGAAGCCGGGGGCGGGGGCGAAGCTCGGGCGGTGGAGCACCTCGCCCAGGGCGCGGCTGAGGGCGCGGTTGGTCAGCGGCGCGGGCGCCGTGAGGTTGAACGGGCCGTCGGCGTCCTCGCGCTCGATCAGGAAGCGGATGGCGCCCACCTCGTCCGCCTCGTGAATCCAGGGAAACCACTGGCGGCCGTTGCCGAGCGGTCCGCCGGCCAGCATGCGGAAGGGGAGCGCCATGCGCGGCAGGGCTCCCCCCTGGTCGCTGAGCACGACGCCGGTGCGGAGCACGGGGCGCCGCACGCCCATCGCGGCCGCCTCGACCGTGGCGGCCTCCCATTCGACGCAGACCCGGGCCAGGAAGTCGTCGCCTGGAGGGTGGGATTCGGTCACCACCTCGTCGCCGGCATCGCCGTAATAGCCGACCGCCGACCCCTGGAGCAGGGCTCGCGGCTTCGCCTTCGCCTGGCGGATCGCCTCCAGCACGGCGCGCCCGGACACGACGCGGCTGTCGCGGATGCGGCGCTTCTTCTCCGCCGTCCACCGCCCCGCGGCGATGGCGTCCCCCGCCAGGTGGACGATCGCCGTGTCGCCGTCGAGGAGCTTCGCCCAGTCGCCGGCGGTCTTGCCGTCCCACTGGGCCGCGCGCGTGTTGGGCGGCAGCGGCCCCATCTTGGAAAGATCGCGGGTGAGCACCACCACCTCGTGACCGGCGCTCCCCATCTCCCGGGCCACCGCGCTGCCGATGAGCCCCGTCCCCCCCGTGATCACGATCCGCATGGCGTCCCTCCCTTCTACACCGCCGCGAGCTCCTCCTCCAGGAGCTGGCGCTGGTGGAGCTCGGCGTAGAGCCCGCCTTCGGTGATGAGCTGCCCGTGCGAGCCGCGCTCGACGATCCGCCCCTGGTCGAGCACCAGGATCAGGTCCGCGTCCTTCACCGTCGAGATCCGGTGGGAGACCAGGAACACCGTGCGCCCCAGGAAGACCGTCCGCAGGTTGGCGAGAATGTGCTCCTCGGTCTGGGTGTCCACGGCCGACAGGCAGTCGTCGAGCAGCAGGATATTTGGGCTCCGCAGGAGCGCCCGGGCGAGCGTCACCCGCTGCTTCTGGCCGCCGGATAGGGTGAGGCCGCGCTCGCCGACGATGGTGTCGAGCCCCCTGGGGAACGATTCGAGGTCCGGTCCGAGGCCGGCCAGGCGCGCGGCCTCGGCCACCTGCTCGACCGTGGCGTCCGGACGGCCGAGGGCGATGTTCTCGTGGATCGTGGCCGAGAAGAGGAACGTCTCCTGCGGCACCATGCCGGTCGCGCCGCGGAGCCGGGCGAGCGGCAGGCGCCGGACGTCCGTGCTGTCCACCAGCAACGTGCCCTGCGGCGGATCGATCAGCCGCGGGATCAGCGCCAGCAGGGTGCTCTTGCCCGCGCCGGTCCGGCCCACCACCGCCACGGTCTTGCCCGCCGGCACCTGCAGGTCGATGTCCGAGAGCACCGGCACCCCTTCGCGGTAGGCGAAGCTGAGGCCGCGGAAGCTCACCTCCCCGTGGATCGCGCCCGGATCGGCCAGCGGCTCCTCGTCCCGGATGGCCGGCGTGGTGTCCAGGATGCTGCGGATGCGGGCGAGCGAGGCGAGGCCGCGCTGGGTCAGGTTCACCACCCAGCCGATGGCGATCATCGGCCAGATCAGCCGGCCGAGATAGAGCTGGAAGGTGACGAGCTCGCCGACCGAGATCCGGTTGCGGATCACCAGCAGGCCGCCGTACCACAGCACGGCCGCGAAGCCGATGCCCACCAGCCCCTGGAGCAGCGGCTGGAACACCGTCGAGAGGGTGGCCAGCCGGCGGTTGCCCTCCAGGTAGAGCTCGTTGATGCGATCGAATTCCTCCTCCTCGCGCGCCTCCCGGGCATAGGCCCGCACCACCCGGACCCCGGCGAGGTTCTCCTGCACCTTGGTGGTGACGTCCGAGAACTTCGCCTGCACCCTGGTGAACAGGGCATGGATCCGGCGGCCGACGATGGTCGTCGAGAGCACCACCAGCGGCATCGGCGCCAGGGAGATCAGCATCAGGGGAACGCTGATCCGGGTCATGAGGACAAGCGACCCGGCGGCCACGAGCACGGTATTTGCCATGTACATAATGGCCGGGCCACAGAGTATCCGTACCGCCTGGAGGTCATTGGTGGCCCGGGCCATCAGGTCGCCCGTGGGGTATTGCTGGAAGAACGAGGGGGCCTGGCGCTCCAGGGCGGCGAAATAGCTGTTGCGGACGTCGTACTCGATGTCCCGGCTCATCGCCACCAGGGTTATCCGCTGGAGATAGCTGAACACCCCCGAGACCAGGGAGAAGGCGACGACGAGGCCGCCGTAGCCCAGCAGGCTGAGCTGGGACGCGCCGTGGCGGATCGCGTCGACGGCGTTGCCGATCAGCTTGGGGCTCGCCAGCCCCAGCAGCGCCGAGAGGAAGACGGTGACCAAGCCCCACGCCAGCGTGCGGCGGTGAGGACGGAGGTAAGGCCAGAGGTATTGCAGTCGGCTGAACAAGGTGCTGCGGGCTCCCGGGGGCAAGGATACCATCACCCCCGGGAGCCCCGTGCGGGCTTTCCCGATCCGTCCCTACCAGTGGTGGCCGTGACCGTGACCATGGCCGTAGCCGTAGCCGTGGCCGTGACCCCAGTAGCCCCCGTAGTAGTAGGGGTGGTGGTAGCGATAGACCACGCGCGGCCCCACCCAGTACGCGCCCGCATAGGGCGGGAGGACCCAGGAGCCCGCAACCCAGACGTAATGTCGGGGATAGGGATTCCAGCGCCAGTAGCCGGGCACCCAGACGTAGCGCGGGCCGGGACGGACGACCACCACCTCGTGGCGCAGGGGCGGCAGCGGCGCGTAGACCCGCACGCCGCCCGAGACGTAGATCCGCGCCGAGGCGGCCGGGGTGAAGGCAAGAGCGGAGACCAGCACCGTCAGGACGACGGCGAAGGCAGCGATACGTTTCGCGTTCATGATGTTCATTTCCTCCTGCCCCCTGGAACCCGTACGGGGGCGACTTCCTACGGAGATATCAAAAGTCGTTCCAACCCTTCTCCCTGGGGGAACAGGCTTTTAGTGTCCCCTGGAGAGGACGGGTTCGCGGTGCAGAGGCGACGGGCCGGCGGTCAAGGCTTGCCGGCCGATCCCGGCTGCATCATCAATCGAGCAAGGCGCCACCTGCCGTCCGCCTCGCGGCGCCAGAGCGCGGCATAGCGGCCGCCGTAGGTCTGCCTGGGCTTCCCCTTTTCGCCGGCCACCTGGCGGTAGGTGCCCCAGAGGTCGGCGGAGTCGCCGTGGACCTCGACGAAATCGGTGGTGACCGCCACCGACTCCACCTCGACTGCGCTCGCCATCGGAGCCAGGAAGGCGCGGATCGCCTCCGGCCCCTTGAGCTCGGCCAGCCCCGGCAGGAGGAGCTCGCCGTCCTTGGCATAGAAGGCGGCGATCTGCTCCGGGGTCCCCTCCTTCAAGGCGGTGGCATAGCCGTGCATGGCCTGCTCGACGGTAGCCTCTGGCCCTTGGGCGGGGAGCCTCTGAGCCCCCAGCCCCGCGAGAACGGCGATCACGATCCAGATCCTCATGCGTGCTCCTCGAAAGCCGCGACGTCCTCATAATACTGCCAGACCGCGGATCAGTCCTCATCCACCCACGTCGCCGCCAGCACGGCCTTCGCCCCCAGGGGGTGGAGGGGGGCCTCCCGGCCGTCCACCTCCAGGATGCCTTCGAGGCGGAGGATGGGCCGGCCCTCGACCTCGTACTTGGCTTCGTAGTTGGTGCGCGGCCCCTCGTCCCAGGGGCGGTCGCGGCGCGTGAAGCAGAGGCCGGGGTAGCCGGCGAGGATCTCCACCACCCGCTCACCATAATCCAGGAAATCGGTGGCGAAGGAGAAGCGCCCGCCCCGGCGCAGGAGCCGGAGGACGAGGTCGACCGTCTGGGGATCGAAGAGGCGCCGCTTGTGGTGGCGGCTCTTCGGCCAGGGATCGGGGAAGTAGACGTGGAGCGCCGAGGCGAACCCCGCGGGCAGCACCGCCGAGGCGAGGTAGAGGGCGTCGCCGCGGATCGCCAGCCAGTTGGAAGGGGCCTGGCGGCGGGCGCGCTCCACGAAGATGCCGTGGTACTCCCCCGCCACCTCGATGCCGAGAAAGCGCGCCGGCCACCAGCTCGCCCAGCGGCAGGGGAGCGGGGGTGGCGGCGAGGGTGGTGTCTCCGGCGGCGGTCGAGAAGGTCGAGGGCTGGATCACAGGAGATCCCCGCGGCCGCGGGCGGTCAGCTCGCTCACGATCCTGCGGACCTCCTGCGAGCGCGATTTGGGGCAAACCAGCACCGCGTCGCCCGTGCGCACCACCACCAGATCCTCGACCCCCAGCACGGCGATCGTCCCCTGATCGGCGAACAGGAGGTTGCCGCGGGCGTCCACGGCCAGCGTGTCCCCGCGGCCGGTGTTCCCCTGTTCGTCCTTGGGGAGGACCTCGTCGAGCGCCTCCCAGGAGCCGAGGTCGCTCCAGCCGCAATCGAGGGGGATCGTGGCGATGCCGTCGAGCTTCTCCATGATCGCGTAGTCGATCGAGTCGGCGGGGAGGCGGCCGTAGAGCTCGCGCAGACGGCGCGGCGCGGCGGCGATCTCCTCCAGGCCGCGCGCCAGCTCCGGCTGGAGACGGGCCACGATGTCGAGCAGCGTCGTGCCGCGGAAGAGGAAGATGCCGGCGTTCCAGAGATAGTTGCCGGAGCGCACGAAGCGCTCCGCGTTCTCCGCCGAGGGCTTCTCGACGAAGCGGCGCACCCGCCGCACCCCGTCCTCCCTGGTGTCCTCAGAAGCCGGCGCCAGCTCCAGATAGCCGTAGCCGGTCTCGGCCCAGCGCGGCACCACGCCGAGCGTCATCACCCGGTCCTCCCGCTCGACCACCCGCGCCGCGCGCTCCAGGGCGTCGCGGAAGGCGGCGGGGTCCCCCATCCGGTGGTCCGCCGGGAGCACCGCCACCACGTCGCGGCGGGCCTCGTCCGGCATCGAGCGCACGGCCCAGGCGATGGCCGGCGCGGTGTTGCGCCCCTCGGGCTCGCTCAGGATCTGCTCCGGCGGCACCTCCGGTCCAGGGTGTCGCGCAGCAGCGTGCCCTGCCCCTCCAGGGCGAGGAGCTGCTTCGGACGCGACTTGCGCGACAGGGGCCAGAAACGCGTGCCGCTGCCGCCGGCCAGGATCAGCGCCCGCACGCGGCCTCCTTCCTGCATTCATTCATCTTCCCGTTCATGGCCGCGGGAGTATACCCGTGCCGCCCTCCCGCCGTGCCCGGGCTGCCCCGGTTTTTCGTTTCCACAGCACTATGGCAGAGCCCAGTCGTATTTCGTTGCAACCTATGAAACTTTTTCTTTTGGAGGAATGAGTACAGATGCTTAAAAAAAGAATCGTAGTTACCGCGATCGCCATCGGCCTCTGTCTGCCGGGCCTGTCGTCGGCCACCCCTCTGAGCTGGGCGCCGCGGCCGGATCTCCTCGCGAGCCTTTCGCGGCTGTGGGATCTCCTCCCCGGGGCGCACCACGGGACGACCGCGCCCGCGGCGAGCGATCACCGGAAAAACGGTCCCGGCATGGACCCGACCGGGTCGCCGACCCCGCCGCCGCCGGGCGACAACGCGACGGCCGATCCCACGACGACCGGACAATAGAGAGCAGGAGGGGGCGGCCGGAGGGGCCGCCCCTATTCTTCGCCCAGCTCCATCCCCATGATGTGAAAGCCGGAGTCGACGTAGACCGTCTCGCCGGTGATGCCGCTGGCGAGCGGCGAGAGGAGGAAGAGGCCGAGGTTGCCCACCTCCTCGTGCGTCACGTTGCGGCCGAGCGGCGCGATGCCGCCCACCTTGTTGAACATCTTCATGAAGCCGGGGATGGAGCGGGCGGCCACGGTGCGCACCGGGCCGGCCGAGACGGCGTTGACCCGCACCCCCTTCTTCCCCAGCTCGTAGGCGAGATAGCGGACGCTCGCCTCCAGGGCGCTCTTGGCGATGCCCATCACGTTGTACTTGGGGACGACCTTCTCGGCCGCATAGTAGGTGAGGGTGATCAGCCCGCCCCCCTCGTTGAGCAGGGGCTCGGCCTCGCGGGCGACGGCGACCAGCGAGTAGGCGGAGATCTCCAGCGCCGTCCGCCAGTCGTCGCGGGTGGTCTCGATATAGCGCCCGTCCATGGCCGCCCGGGGGGCGAAGGCGATCGAGTGGACGACGAAGTCGAGGCTGCCCCAGGACTCGCGGAGGCCCGCGAAGGTGCCCTTGAGCTCGTCCTCGTTGGTGACGTCGCACTGGAAGAGGCGGGTGCCTGGCCAGTCGCGGGTGAGCTTCTCGAGATCCTCCTTGAGGCGCTCCCCCTGATAGCTGAAGGCGAGCTCCGCGCCCGCCGCATGCAGCCGCTCGGCGATCGCCCACCCGAGGCTCCGCGAGTTCGCGACCCCCATCACCAGCCCACGCTTGCCTTGCAGGTCGATTTCGATCATGGCGGCGTATCTTATCCGATCGGCCGCTGGGGGCGGGGTCGGGTATGATCGGAGGTGGGAACGAGCCATGACCAAGCTCCAAGAGGCCGAGCGCCTCCTCTCCGAGATGACGCGAGCCGAGAAGTCCCAGGTCCTCCAGTGGGTCGTTCGGGATCTGGGGGATGCCTTCCCGGGAATCGAGAGCTCGCCGGATGTCTGTGGAGGCGAGCCTTGTATCGTCCGCACCCGGATTCCCGTCTGGGTGCTGGTGCAGGCCCGCCGGCTCGGCACTACCGAGGCCGAGCTCCTGCGGGCCTATCCTTCGCTGCGGGCAGAGGATCTGGCGAATGCCTGGGCTTATGAGCGGGCTCACCGCGACGAGATCGAGCTGCAGATCCGGGACAACGAGGCCGCCTGATCGATGGCGCGGCTCTACACGAACGAGAATTTCCCGTTCCAGGTCGCCGAAGAGCTCCGCCAATTGGGGCACGATGTCCTGACCGTCCAGGAGGCCGGGAATGCCGGACGCGCCATCCCGGATGCCGTCGTCCTCGCCTTCTCCATCCAGGACCGGCGTGCTCTGGTGACCCTCAACCGGCGACACTTCATTCGTCTCCATCATGAGCAGCCTGACCATCAGGGGA
>QHVW01000534.1 GCA_003223675.1 Acidobacteriota bacterium | reverse complement strand
GCTATACCAGGCGGTGGAACGCCTGCATGGGTTTGAAAAGAGCGAGGACCGTTTGATCCCAGCGGCAGAGACGTTCACCGGCAGTCTACGGGGCGCTCTCCGTGAGCAGGAGGGCGCCCCGGACGAATTCACTTTCGAAGGCTCTTTGTCGTTGAATTATGTGCGCGGCGGGCTGGGATGGGTTCGTCACTTGAAGCTTCCCTTCGCGGCCTCCGCAGTGACGAAGCTCCCTCCTCCTGTGCTGGGCGTTGAGTCGTACAGGCTCCGCGTGCAACCCGTAGGATTCTCAAATGGCCCGAGGGATCCCAACCCGAGCGGCCAGGGCGTATGGCAGCAGCAGGTTCAACGAGCGGTGGCGGTGTGGAGTGGATTCGGCGTTCAGCTCGATCTGGCGGAAAACGATCTCCTGGTGGTGGAAGATGCGAGTCGGAAGACGGGTACAGATCCGGACGACATCCGCCTCGGATGGATGAGCCCGGAATTGGACGTCGTCGAAATTCTTTTCACCTCCGAGCCCCTCTCCGATGGAGGTGGAACCACGTTGAGTTGCGGCTCGGCCCTGGCCTCGGTCGTAATGACGGATCAGCAACCCCATCCCGATCTGCTGGCTCACGAGATCGGACATGTCCTTAACGGCGTGCATCCCGGAGCCGTGCGCAAGCCGGGAGAGTGGAAGGGTCCTCCCGGAAGCATCATGGAGGTGCCGGTTCTGGGGGGGACGGCATCGACTCCACTCCGTTCCGGTACGCTGTTCAGGAACGCCGTCTTGTCCGTTCTCAACCCTGCGAATCTGGCGGCCGTAGTCACGCCGCCTCTCCTTTGCGGGCCGAACCGGCGAAGCCCCAGAAGTCAGGCCTCCCTTTCCTCGCGGCCCGCGTCCGTGAGGTCCGGGAGGCATAAAGCCTGGCCTTCCTGAAGCTGGATCAACAGTTGGTTGAGCTTGGGGAGGGTGGAATTTCAATTCCGCCCGCCCCTGCCGCCGCCCGATGGGACGTTCGAAGTCTCGGGACTACCCGCCACCCCTCTGGATTCCTCGCTGCCGGAGCTTTATTATCGTCCGGGTATTTCTCGCAAGGATTCGATGCTACGATGAAGCGAGTACCCTAACTCAGGAGGTGAAAGGTGCTCTCAAAACGGATTCTGTGGATTCTGACCTGCACCCTGCTGGCGTTCGGCGTCCAGGCCGGGGCCCAGGGACTGGGGGACGGCCGGGGGATCGACCATGTGGCCTCGCTCGTGCGGCTGGAGAATTTCGACGCCGACACGAGCTTTCTGGAAAACCAGCTCGGCTTCGCCGTCACGCCGGCCCTGCTGTCACCCATCGGGGCCAAGAACCGCCTGATCTGGTTCGACGATCTTTCGTATCTGGAGGTCGACACCTTCACGGAGCGGAACGATTTCACGGCGCCGTTCCTCGACTTCCTGGATCAGCACGAAGGGGTCAAGTTCTACGGCACCGAGGTGGTCGACGCCGCGCAGGCGCTCAGCTTCCTCAACGGCGCCGGCTATCCCGCCGTGGGGCCGATCCCGGCGCCGCCCCTGACCCTCGAGTCGACCGGCCAGGTCTTCGGATTCACTCCGCTCTGGCAATCGATCGTCCTCACCTCCCGCGTGGCCCCGGACAACTCGAATTTCTTCCTGGATTACGACGAGACCCAGGTGCAGCAGATGTTCCACGACTTCCCCGTCCTGGCGCCCCGGCCGCACCCCAACACGGCGCACAAGATCGACACCCTCTGGCTGGTGGTGTCGGATCTGGACGCGGCGATCGATTTCTATCAGGGGCTGGGCCTGGAGGTGAAATTCAAGAACAAGAACATTCACTATCTGGGCGGCCGCGGCGCCGAGGTGCGCTACAAGAACGCCACCCTGGCGCTGCTGGAGCCGGACGGCCCCGGTCTGGTGGCCGATTTCGCGGCGGAGCGCGGCGAGGGCATCCTGGGCGTGAGCGTCGAGGTCGGGGATCTGCGCGCCGCGCACGACCTCGTCCAGCACAACACCGGGCTGACGCTGCCGATCTTCAAGGACAAGGGCCGGGACCGTTTCCTGATCCCGGCCTCGCTGACGCACGGCTTGCTGATCGAAATGGTCGAGTAGCGCCGTCGTACGCGGATCAGCAGCCGCCGGCGGTGTAACAGCCGGGAGTGAAACAGCCGTCGCTCCGTTCGTGAGGAGGCCCCTTAAAAGAAAGGGTGCCGCCCGCGCGAGGAGCGGGACCCTGCCCCGCGGCTCCACAGGTCCTGCGCTCCGCCAGGATTTCCTCGCTCAACCACGGGCGCGGAAATTCGTCCGCCCGTCCGTCTATAGAGCTACCAGGGATCAGCTACGGAGCGGACCTGCAAGGTAACAGAGGCGTTTACGCAGGAGAATCAACCGATGGGAGGTATGTGATGATTCAGGACAGCGAAAGATGGCATGATGCTATCGTCAAGATTGCTGAAATCGCAAGTATGGCGGCCAACGGCGGCGAGGATCCGGATTCCGGGCCGTACGAGGGCGAGGCCTCGGAGGAAGCTCCGCAGAAGGGGGGCATCGTCTGCACGCCCAAGCAGCTTCCGGCGAGGCTGCTGATCCTGGCGGCGGAGACCGCGATGAAGATCAACCCGGTCAATGCCCCAGTCCTGGGACCGTTCGCGGCCATGGCCGACGGCTTCCAGGTGAGCGAGCCGATGCGCATCGCGGTGCTGACGTCGAAGTATTGGGGGCCGGCGCCGCGCAAGCTGACGGTCAGCTTCATGGAGAGCACGCCGACCGATCTCAAGAACCGGATCCTGAGTCATATGAACGCGTGGAACAAGACGGCGTGCATCTCCTTCGTCTTGACGAATGGGACCGGGGACGTCCGGATCTCCCGGAGGTCGGGAGGGTACTATTCCTATCTCGGGACCGACATTCTGCACATTCCGAAGAATCGCCAGACGATGAACCTGCAGGGTTTCACCATGAGCACCCCGGAATCGGAATACAAGCGGGTCGTTCGCCATGAGACCGGGCACACTCTCGGAATGCCGCACGAGCACATGCGGAAAGCCCTGGTCAACCGGATCGACCCGGCGAAAGCGTACAAATGGTTCCTGCAAACGTACGGCTGGGACAAGGCGACGGTGGACGCGCAGGTCCTCGCCTCGCTGGATGAAGCGTCGCTGATGTCCACCCCGCCCGACCAGACCTCGATCATGTGCTATCAGTTGCCGGGTGTGATTACCAAAGATGGTAAGCCGATCACGGGCGGCACGGACATCAACGCGACGGACTCCGCGTTTGCCGGTAAGATCTATCCCAAGGGTCCCGTGAAGAGTCAGCCCGCGGCGGCAGATGCGTATGAGGAGGACTGGCCGGAATCGGACGACGTCGACGTCTCTGTTTGACATTCCCTTGACGTTGGCGGGACCGACACTTGAGGGGAGGGTGCCATGGGACGGCTGATCGAAGTGGATGACCCCCTCAAGTGTCCGTCACGCCTGGCGGTCCACGCAGGTGACATGCTCCTGTTCCGGGCGGCCGGCGGCCGGGTCCGGTCCGGCCAGGGCGTCGTCGAGATGTTGGGCCCGTTCCTCCAGGCGATCCTGGTGGAAGGCGGCGAGGTCCTGACGCCCCAGGGACCTCCGAATACCGTCCTTTTTCGCGCCTGCCGTCCCGGCCATGCGGTGGTCGACGTCATCACCGGTGATCCGTTCTATCAGCCGCACACGACCTCCTGCGAGCTCACCGTGGAATCTTGAGCGAGCGCCCGCCCGGGATTTCAATCCCGGGCGGACTTTCCCGGCCGTCCCATTGCGCGCTAGACTCCGGCCCCATGAGCCCACTCTCACGCCGTGAGTTTCTCGGTGCCACCGCCGCCTCGGCGGCCACGTTTGCGTTCCCCCAGATCCTGCGCGCGGCCAGCGCGGGCGACCTCGACGCCATCCAGGCCGAGATCGTGAAGCGCCACGCGGAAGGCGTCGCGCGCCTCCAGGAATGGATCCGCCTGCCTTCCATCGCCGCCGAGAGCCGGGCGCCGGAGGAGGGGTGCGCGCTGATGATGCGCCTGGCCAAGGAGGCCGGGTTCCAGCAGGTCGTCCGCATCCCCACCGACGGCAAGCCCGGCGTCTTCGCCACGCTGGACGCCGGCGCGCCGCGGACGGTCGGCCTCTACTTCATGTACGACGTCAAGCAGGCCGATCCCGCCGAGTGGTCCTCGCCGCCGTTCGAGGCGGCGCTGGTCGACAAGCCGGGCTTCGGCAAGGTCGTGGTCGGCCGCGGCGCGGTGAACCAGAAGGGGCCGGAGGCCGCGTTCCTGGCCGCCCTGCACGCCATCCACGGCGCCGGCCGGAAGTGCCCGGTCAACCTGATCCTGGTGGCCGAGGGGGAGGAGGAGATCGGCTCGCCCCACTTCCCGCAGGTGGTGCGGCGGCCCGAGGTGATC
>QHVW01000533.1 GCA_003223675.1 Acidobacteriota bacterium | reverse complement strand
TGATCGCCGACGAGATGCAGGCGGGAGCCTCGAGACCCCAGGGATAACCGTCGTTGCCCGCGGCGGCGACGGTCGCGATATCCAGCGAGCGCAGGTTGCCGATCGCGGCCTTGCGGGGGGCGTTGGCGGCGTCGCATCTCGCCTGGTTCCCATAGAGGCCGCCGCCCAGGCTCATGTTCACGGACGCGATGTTGTACTGGCCCGCGAGATCGAAGACCCGTTCGAGCCCCTTGATCTCGTCGCTGATCCAGGCCCCCACCTCGAAGCCGTCGTCGGAGAAGACCTGGATGGCGATGATGTCGGAGTCGCGGGCCACCCCGAAGTTGCTCACCCCGTCGTTCGCGGCGGCGATGCCGGCCACGTGGGTCCCGTGCTCGCAGTCGAACTCCTGGCAATTCACCCCCGAGCCCGGGGCCGTCGACTCCTCCACCCCTCCCGGACAGACGCTGAAGGTCTCGCCGGGCACGTTCGAGGAATAGCAGGCCTCCGAGACCACCTTGGCGTGCCCCCCGCCGTTGAACCAGGGGTGCGTCTTGTCCACCCCCGTGTCGAGGATGGCGACCGTCTGGCCGGCACCCGTCAGCCCCTGCGACCAGGCCACGCCCACGCCGATCGAGACCTCGCTGCTGATCAGGGAGGGCTTGTCCCGGGAATCCTGCTGGACCGCGACCACCTCGGGCGTGCGCGAGAGCAGGTCCAGGGCCTTGGCGTCCACCGACATCGCCAGGAAGGGGATGTGCTCATACCGGGCGTGCAGCTTGAACCGCTGCCCGGCCAGCTTTCCCAGCACAGTGTCCTGGATACGGACGATGGCCTGCCGCTGCTCGAGCGCCTGGCTCGCGGAGAGGCGGCCCTCCGGATGGAAGGACGCGTTGAGCTGAACGATGACCCGCACCGGCCCTCCCGCCGCGGCCTTCTCCCGGATCGCCGCGGGGACCGCCTGCCGGGAGATGGCGGGCGCCGAGGCCTCCAGAGCCTTGGCGTGGGTCGCGGTCGCGGCCCCGAAATACAGCGTCGTGGGATCGATACGGATCTCAGGCGCCGCCGGAGCGACGCCGTGGGCCGGAGCCGAAAGGCCGGCCACCGTCAACAGCAGACAGAGCCAAGGGAGCGGACGAAGCCTGTAAGCGATCAGCCGGCCATTCATAGGGAGCTCCTTCCCAAAAATCGAGGTTGAGTCGGCAGGGTTTTCCTCACTCTATCCCTGATGAAGGTGGAGAGGAATCCATTTCATGGCTATTTGAGAATGGAGACCCGGAGGCCTCTCCGGAGAGCGGAGAGGCCCAGTCGTGCTATCGTGTCTTTGTGCCGCAATGCGGCAGAGATGGGAGGACCCTATGACCACCGCCGCCGCCGTCAGCCCCCAGATCGTCACCGGCTCGGCCCGCGCCTCCTCACGGGCGGAGATGGATGCCGCGGTCGCGGCGCTCCAGGAGAGCAAGGGCGCCTGGACCGCCGTCTCCGTGCGCGAGCGGCGGGAGATCCTCGGCGAGCTCAATCGCCGGTTCCTCGCCGTGGCCGACCGCTGGGCCAACCTCGGCATCGAGGCCGAGGGGCTCGACCGCGAGCACCCCGGCTCCGGCGAGGAGGCCCTGGTGGGGCCCTACTTCATCCTGCGCAACCTGCGGCTGCTCCGCGAGTCGCTGCTCGACGTCGAGACCCACGGCCGCCCCCGCATCCCCGGCGGCGTCCGCACCCGCCAGTCCCCGCAAGGGCCCCAGGCGGTGGCGCGGATCTTCCCCATCGACCTCTACGACCGCGTCTTCTACGCGGGCGTCACCGCCGACGTCTGGATGGAGCCGGGGATCACGGAGAAGGAGCTCCCCCAGACCCAGGCCGTGGCCTATCACGCTTCCGTCCGTCAGGGCCGCGTCGCCCTGGTGCTGGGCGCCGGCAACGTCTCCTCCATCGGTCCCATGGACGCCCTCTACAAACTGTTCGTGGAGGATCAGGTGGTGGTCTTCAAGACCCACCCCGTCAACGTCTATCTGGGACCGCTGATGGAAGAGGCGTTCCAGCCGCTGATCGCGCGCGGCTTCTTCCGCGTGGTCTACGGCGGCGCCGAGGAGGGGGCCTACCTCTGCCGCCACCCGGGGGTGGACGAGATCCACATCACCGGCTCCGACCGCACCTACGAGGCGATCGTCTTCGGCCCCGGCGAGGAGGGGCGGCGGCGCAAGGAGGCGGACGAGCCCCTGCTCAGCAAGCGCTTCACCGCCGAGCTCGGCAACGTCAGCCCGGTGATCGTGGTCCCCGGCCCCTGGGACGAAGGGGACCTCGAATACCAGGCCGAGAACCTGGCGACCATGCTCACCAACAACGCCGGCTTCAACTGCAACGCCGGCCGGGTGATCGTGCAGCACGCCGCGTGGGAGAAGCGGGGGGACCTCCTCGCCCGCATCGGCAGGGTCCTCTCGCAGATCCCGAACCGCCGCGCCTATTACCCCGGCGCCACCGACCGCTTCGACGCTTTCCTGGCCGCCCATAAGGATACCGCCGAGATCTTCGGCGTCCGCGCCGGCGACAAGCTCCCCTGGATGATGATCCCCAACCTCGACCCCGAGAAGCGCGACGATATCTGCTTCACCACCGAAGCCTTCTGTGGCGTCTTCGGCGAGACGGGGCTGGAGGCGGCCAGCGTCCCCGAGTACCTCGACCGGGCCGTGGCCTTCTGCAACGAGCGGCTCTGGGGCACCCTCAACGTCACCCTGATCGTCCACCCCGGATCGCTCAAGGACCCGGAGGTCAAGCGGGCCGTCGAGCGGGGAATCGCCAACCTCCGCTACGGCACCGTCTCCGTGAACCACTGGGCGGCGGTGGGCTACGGCCTCGTGGTCACCCCCTGGGGGGCGTTCCCGGGCCACACGGCGCGGGACATCCAGTCGGGCGCCGGCTTCGTGCACAACACGCTGATGTTCGACCGGCCGCAGAAGACGGTGGTCCAGGCCCCCTTCTACGTCTGGCCCAAGCCGGTCTGGTTCTCCACCCACAAGACGGCGCACCGCCTCGCCCCGAAGCTCTACGGGTTCGAGGCGGCGCCGTCGATGGCGAAATTGCCGGGGATCCTCGGGCTGGCGGTGCGGGGGTGAGGCGCTAGCTCACCAGCTTGTAGCAGGAATTCAGCACCTCCAGGGGGACGTCCCCCTGGTAGGGACCGCGCACGATGGTCCCCGTGGTGGTGATCGTCAGCGGCGTCGTATCAGGACGAGGGTGGCGCAGCTTGAGGACGAACCCCGAGGGGGTCGTCGTCGAGCAGGCCCCCCGGTAGGGAGCGGCGACCACGATCCGGCGGCTGGCGAGGCCCCAATCCACGTTCACCACCGCCGACTGGGCCAGGCCCGAGGCCCGAGGGAAGTTGATCACCGTATAGATGACCCCCGGCTCGGCCGGCGGCGTGAAGCTGGCCGAGGTGGCGACGCTCTGGCGGGCGGCGAAAGCGGTGGCGGCGGTCAGGATCAGCAGGAGAGCGAGGACGGGCAGTCTGCGCATAGTGTCTCCTCCTCGAGGTCGTTAGGGTGAGTCCCCTCCAGGCTCGGACGGGTTCTGCCGGCCCCGCCCGGGGATCCATCCCCGGGCTACAACCCAAAAGCCGGCTAAAGGCCAGATCTTACAGTAAGCATGCCAAGTCTGTTGGGGAGGCGGCCTTCAGAAGCCGGAGCTCAAAGGACATGGCGGGGCGGCGGCGCACACCGGTCCCGGCCGCGAGGGACCCGACGTGTGGCCGCCGCAAGGAAAGGTGGGAGCAGAGGAGCGTTCCCCGTCCGCTCCCCTGCTTGGACCATCAATTGTCAAAGAACGCGGGGGCGAGGCGCCGCGTGATGAAGCCGGCGAGCCTCATTCCCCCGGCCTCCTCCCATTCGGAGGGGGCTTCGTGTCCTGCAAAGACCTCTTCGCGCCTCATTCCCTACTCTTCGCGTCCCGTTCCCTACTCTTCGTGTCCCATTCCCTACTCTTCGAGGCGCATTCCCCCGGCTTCGCGCCATCCGAAGGCGAGAAAAAATGCCGCGATCTCCATCTCGAGAGGCGCGAAGGGGAGGGAATGAGCCATTCCCTCGCCTTCGCGCCGTCCGATCGACCCTTCGCGTCCCATTCCCCGGAGATCGCGAGGCTCGACGAGCTCTTCGCGCCGTCCGAAGAGGAGGGAACGCGCCCCGAGCGAGGGGGAATGCGTTCCGCACGAGTCTTCGCGTCATGTACATCCGAGCTCGCGAGCCAAAATCTCTGGGGAATGCCTCGCGAGCTCGGGGGAATGGACCGCGACGAGGAGATATACTGACACGATTCGTATCAAAAGTCAAAAAAAGCCGCGAAAACAACTCGGTAAATCCTTACAAGATAGCCTGTTAGGCCCATCCTGGAGATGTCTGGAGCCCTGCAAAGGCACCGGGCCGGAGAAGAATTTTCCGCCAGGGGCTTGACAAGCCGGATTGTACATGGCACCCTATGTACATCGCAACACCCTCGCCCCGAGGGCTCATCAAGGGATGAACAGCAGGGCCTTCGCGATGGGATT
>QHVW01000532.1 GCA_003223675.1 Acidobacteriota bacterium | reverse complement strand
ACGGAGGATTCGGGGTCCCTACGCAGGTAGTAACCGATCTGGCGCTCCCAAACTTCCGGCCGGTAGCGGCCGCTGATCTTCTCGTCGATGGCGACGATGTCGCTGATGTCCAGCTCGTCGAGCGGACGGATGCGTACCCCGGGCGTGGTCTCAGTCATGTTCTGGATTGGGGAACGACGGCGCACTTTGTGATGCCCGTCACAAGGCGGCATTCTAGCGGGTCGGCGGGGCGGGCGCAAAGGGGCTATCCTTCCCCGCCATGACCGAGCCCGCCACCATCTCTCCCCCGACGCCCGCTCCGGCGTGGCGGGTACACCTGACGCTGATCCTCGTCCAGGTCACCTTCGGCGGGTTCCACGTGGTGGCCAAGGCGGTGATCTCGGAGCTGTCGCCGCTGGCCCTGGCGGCGATCCGGGTGGGGGCGGCGACGCCGGTGCTGATGGCGCTCGCCTGGCGGCGAGACCGCTTCCTCCCCGCCCGGCGGGATCTGCCCATGCTGGCCCTCCTGGGCGGCCTCGGCGTCTTCGCCAATCAGGTCCTCTTCATCACCGGCCTCAAATTCACCACGGCCACCAACGCGGGGATCCTGATGACCTCGGTCCCCGTCTTCGCGGCCGGTGCCGCCGCGCTGATGGGCATCGAGCGGATCACCCTGAACCGGTCGATCGGGATCGCCCTCTCGGTGGCCGGGGCCCTGGTGCTGGTGAACCCCTTCCGCTTCACGGCCGGCCGGGCGGGGGCGCTCGGCAACGGCCTGATCCTCACCAACGGCCTCTGCTATGCCCTCTTCCTGGTGCTGCAACGGCCCGTCCTCACCCGTATTCCATGGCGGACGGTCACCGCTGCGGCCTTCTTCTTCGGCGGCCTCGGCGTGCTGGCCGTGTCCCTGCCGGCGCTCCTGGCGCTCGAGCCCGCGCGGGTGGGAACGGGAGCCTGGCTGGGCGTGGCCTACATCATCGTCTTCCCCACCATCTTCGCCTACGCCGCCAGCACCTGGGCGATCCGCCGCTCCTCCCCCGCCCTGGTGGCCGCCTACAACACCCTCCAACCCCTGGTGGCCTCAAGCCTCGGAGTGACCTTTCTCGGCGAGCGGTTCGGCTGGGCGGAGGGGGTGGGCTTCGCGCTGATCGCGGCGGGGCTGTGGCAGGTGAGCAGGGGAGGGGGAACACGGACTGAAACACGGACCGGCACGGACTGACACCCGCGGTCCGTGTCAGCCGTGTCGGTCCGTGCTCGTCCGTGTCAGTCCGTGTTCTTTTTCACATGCTCGTGCGCGTGGTAGCTGCTGCGCACGAGCGGCCCGGCCTCGCAGTGGGCGAAGCCGAGCGAGAGGGCGTAGCCGCGGTAGGCCGCGAACTCGTCGGGGTGGACCCAGCGGGCCACCGGCAGGTGCTTCGGGGTGGGCTGGAGATACTGGCCGAGGGTCATGATCTCCACGCCGGCGCTCCGGATGTCGGCTAGCGTGGAGTAGATCTCCTCCGGCGTCTCGCCGAGGCCCAGCATGATGCCGGTCTTGACGCGGCCGGCGTATTCGCCCGCGTCGCGGCGGCGGGAGGCCTCGGCGAGGAGCGCCAGGCTGCGGTCGTAGCGGCTGCCGGGACGGGCCTTGCGGTAGAGGCTGGGCACCGTCTCCATGTTGTGGGAGAAGACCTCCGGAGCGGCGCCGAGCACGACGTCGAGCGCGTCCGGCACGCCGCGGAAGTCCGGGGTGAGCACCTCGACGGCGCAATGGGGATTCTTCGCGTGGACGGCCGCGATCACCCGCGCCCAGTGGCGGGCGCCGCCGTCCGGCAGGTCGTCCCGGTCCACGGAGGTGAGCACGGCGTGGCGCAGGCCCATCACGGCCACCGCCTCGGCCACGTGCGCGGGCTCTTGGCGGTCGGGACCCGCCGGGGGGCGACCCGAGGTCACGGCGCAGAAGCCGCAACGGCGGGTGCAGACGTCGCCCAGGATCATGAAGGTCGCGGTGCCGTGCTCGCCCCAGCACTCGTAGATGTTGGGACAGCGGGCCTCCTGACAGACCGTATGGAGGTTGAGCCGCTCGACCAGCGAGCGGACCTGATGGTAGGACGCGGGAGTCGCGAGCCGTATACGAAGCCAGTCGGGCCGCCCCTCCCGTCGGGTGGGGGCATTCTGGCCGATCTGAACTAGAGTCTCACTCATAGGCATCCTAGTGTAGCCGCAACGCGGGGCGGGGAGGGAGATGGCATGAAAGTCGCAGCTAGCGGAAGGCGTGGACTTGATAAGACCGGCAAGCATGCCGGAAATCAAAGGCTCGGCCGTTACTAGGAGATACCTGTGTCCGCGCACCGTCGTTCCCACATCGTGTTCCTTCTCGGCTGCCTGCTCGGAGCCGTGCCGTCCGCCGCCGGTATCCTCGCCGGAAACTGCCGGCTGGCCAATCAGCCGGCCGCCACCCTGCTCATCCCCTACTTCGAGGTGGACCTCGCCAATTCCGGCGGCCAATCGACCCTGTTCTCCGTCAACAACGCATCCGCGAAACCGGTCCTCTCCCGGGTCGTCCTGTGGACCGACTGGGGGGTCCCCACGCTCGCCTTCGACGTCTACCTGACCGGCTACGACATCCAGACCTTCAACCTCCGGGACCTCCTGAACGGCCAGCTCCCGGACACCGGGCCCCAGGTGAGCAACACCGGCACGCTCTCCGACTCGGGGACCCTGTTCACCGGCTGCAGCACCGCCGGAGCGGCCGGGGTCTCGCCACAGCTCGCTCCCGAGGACGTCACCTGGCTCCGCGCGGCCCACACCGGCCAGCCGGTGGCGACCTCGCCCAGCCTCCAGTGCGCCGGCAGCGGCACCACCGGGCCCAACGTAGCGACCGGCTACATCACCATCGACACGGTGAACCGCTGCTCGCCGCGCACCGTGGGCACTTTGGTCAACACCCCGGCGAACGCCACCTATTTCGCCGCCAAGGGAACGGGGCTCGCCAGCGACGACAACGTCCTCTGGGGGGACTTCACCTACGTCAACCCGCAGCGGAACACGTCGAACGGCCAGAGCGCCATCGCGCTGGTGGCGGACCCGGACGCCCTCACCGCGGGGATGTACACCTTCTACGGCCGCTACGTGGGCTTCGACGGGCGGGACAACCGCGTCCCCCTCTCCAGCCTCTACTACGCCCGCTACGTGAACGGCGGCACCTTCTCGGGCGGCACCGACCTGATCGTCTGGCGGGACAACCGCCGCACCGCCGTGGGCACGAGCGCGTGCGGCCAGGCGCCGAGCTGGTCGCCGCTGGGCGAGATGCAGCTCGTCACCTTCGACGAGGAGGAGAACCCGAAGGAGATCGCCAACAGCAACGCCTTCCCGGTGGTGACCCAGAAGGTGCACGTCGGCGGCCCCTCGCTGCCGATCTCCCAGCCCTTCGGCTGGCTGATGCTCGACCTCTGGCACAAGGACTCCACCCACGCGCAAGCCTGGGTCGGCGTCTGGATGACCGCCGAGGGTCACTTCAGCTCCGGGGCGGAGGCGCTGCGGGTGGACGATCTTTGCAACTTCGGGCCGTAGGGGCCCCTGGGACCACCGGCGTCCTCGCCGGCCTGCTAACTTCATCCGGCGGGGACAAGTCCCCGCCCGATCTTCGCTCTGGCGGGAGTAAAATCGCCGCCATGGGCGTAAAGACTCTGGAAATCCCTATGAAGCCCCTCGCCGACTTCTGCCGGCGGAACAACGTCCAGGAGCTCGCGCTCTTCGGCTCCGCCGCGACCAGCGCCTTCGGACCGGAGAGCGACATCGATCTCCTGGTCACATTCCGGCCCGAGGCTCGCGTTGGGTTCCTGACGCTCGCGAGAATGCAACACGAGCTCGAAGAGCTGTTCGGACGCAAGGTCGATCTCGTTCCCAAAGGTGGGTTGAAGCCGCTGATCCGTGACTCCGTGCTGGCGAGCGCACGGGTGCTCTATGCGGCATGAGCGGCTCTATCTCAACGACATCGTGGAGGCGGTGGAGTCGATCGAAGGATTTCTTGACGGCATTCAACTTTTGTGAACGCTATCGCGAAATCCCCTGGAAAGGCATCGTAGCGTTTCGCAATATCGCGGTACACGCTTACTTCGCAATTGAGTGGCCGATCGTCTGGGTCGCAGCAACGGAAGAGGCCCCGCTCCTCAGAAACCAGGTCGCCGAGATCCTTGCCCGGGATTTCCCAGACGAGACTCCCTGACGTTTACCCCACATTCAACGCCACATCCAGAGACGGCGCGCTGTGGGTGAGCCATCCCATCGACAGCAGATCCACCCCCGTGGCCGCGATCGCCCCGGCCGTCTTCGGATTGATCCCACCGGAGGCCTCGGTGATCGCCCGCCCCTTGGCCAGGGCGACCGCCTCGCGCAGCACTCCCAAGGACATGTTGTCGAGGAGCACCACGTCCGCTCCCAAGTCGAGGGCCTCGCGGAGCTGGTCCAGGGAGTCCACCTCGACCTCGATCTTCACCAGATGCCCCACGTGACTGCGGGCGCGCTCGACGGCCGGGCGGATCCCTCCGGCGAGGGCGATGTGGTTGTCCTTGATCAGGACGGCGTCGTCCAGCCCGAAGCGGTGGTTGTGGCCGCCGCCGCAGCGGACGGCATATTTTTCTAGAGCGCGGAGCCCGGGGGTGGTCTTCCGGGTGCAGACGATGTGGGCGCCGTGCGGCTCGACCAGCCTCTGCATATCGCGCGTGGCCGTGGCGATGCCGCAGAGCCGCCCCAGGAGGTTGAGCGCCGTGCGCTCGGCCGAGAGGATGGAGCGGGCCGGGCCGCGGACCGTGGCGAGCACCGTCCCCGCCTCCACGTCCTCGCCGTCCGAGACGGAGGACTCGATCTCGATCGTGGGGTCGAGCAGCCGGAAGGCGGAGAGCGCGACGAGGAGCCCCGCCACCCGGCCGGCGGCGCGGGCCACCACCTGGGCCTCCGCCATCTGATGGGCGGGCAGGATGGCGTCGCTCGTGAGGTCCCCGGCCCGGCCGAGGTCCTCCTCCAGGGCCCGGCGGACCAGGGGCTCGTAGAGGAGAGGGTAGAGCTGCGGGAGATGGACGGCCGGCGAGTCTTGACTCAAGGCCGGGCTCAAGACCGGCCCCCCGCGGTCGCCAGGACCGGTGCGACGATCTCCGCGGGCTCGAAGCGGGCTCCACCGTCCGGAGCCGCGGTGAGGAACAGCCGCCGTTGCCAGGCGGGATCGGGCACGGGGTGGTCCGTGCGGTAGTGGCCGCCGCGGCTCTCCCGGCGCTCCAGGGCCGCGGCGGCGAGCAGCCGGGCGATCCCGAGCAGGTTCCGCGCCTCTCCGGAGGCCTGGGGGTGGGCCGCGGCGAGCCGCTTCAGCTCGGCCACGGCGCAAGAGAGGCCCGCCTCGTCGCGCACCAGGCCGACCTTCTCCCACATCAGCCGCCGCACGGCCACGGTCAGCTCGGCGTCTCCCGGCGCCGCGAAGCCGAGCGGAGCGCCGGCCATGCGGACGCGCGGAGTCCGGCCTGCTGGGAGCCCGGCCCGCAGGTCGTCCGCCACCCGGGCACCGAAGACCAGGGCCTCCAGCAGCGAGTTGCTCGCCAGACGGTTGGCACCGTGGGCGCCGGTGGCCGTGACCTCGCCGCAGGCCCAGAGCCCGGCCAGCGAGGTGCGGCCGTTCTCGTCCACGGCGATGCCGCCCATGTGGTAGTGCGCGGCCGGCGCCACCGGGATCGGCTGCGTCCGCGGATCGAGCCCGTGCTCCTGGCAGAGGTGGAACACGGTGGGGAAATGCTCGGGAAATTCCTCCCCCACCGCCTGGGTGGCGTCGAGGAAGACGCCATGGCCGGCCATGAGCTGCCGCCAGATCGCCCGCGCCACCACGTCGCGGGGGGCGAGCTCGGCGTCGGGGTGCTCGAGGAGCATGAAGCGATCGCCGGTCTCGTCGATCAGCACCGCTCCCTCGCCGCGCAGCGCCTCGGTGAGCAGGGGCATGGGATCGGCGCCGGTCGCGAGCGCCGTGGGATGGAACTGCACGAACTCCAGGTCCACCAGCCGGGCCCCGGCGCGCGCCGCCATGGCGAGGCCGTCGCCGGTGGCCTCCCGCGGATTGGTCGTGTGGAGATAGAGCCGCCCGAGGCCGCCGGTGGCCAGCACCACGGCGGGGGCGAGATGGAGCACCCGGCGGCCATCCGAATGAACGGCGAGCAGGCCCACCACCTGGCCGTCCTCCACCGCCAGGTCGATCGCGAAGGCCTCGTCCACCACCCGCACCTCAGGGGCGCGGCGCACGGCCTCCACCAGGGTGCGCACCACCTCGGCGCCGGTGGCGTCGCGGGCGTGGAGGATGCGGTGGCGGCTGTGGGCGGCCTCGCGGTGGAGGGAGAGCCCGCCGGTGTCGTCCAGATCGAAATGGGCGCCCAGGGCGAGCAGGGCCTTCACCCGCTCCGGACCCTCGGCGGTCAGGATGTCCACCACGTGCGGATCGTTCAGCCCGGCGCCGGCCGCGATCGTATCGGCTGCATGGAGTGCCGGCGCGTCGTCGCGGCCCACGGCGGCGGCGATCCCGCCCTGCGCCCAGGGGCTCGATCCGCCGGTGCCCAGGCGCGCCTTGGTCAGCACCGTGCAGCGCAGGGGGGCGGCTCCGAGCGCGGCCGTCAGACCCGCCGCGCCGCTCCCCACCACCAGGACCTCGGAGCGCGAGACGCCGTCGACTCCTTGCCCGTGACCGCTACGGATGCCGATCATTGGGCCTCCCTCCTGCCCACCGCCAGCATCCGCTCGACCGCCACCCGGGCGCGCCGGCCGACTTCGGGATCGACCTCGACCCTGGTCTCCATCGTCTGCAGCGAGCGCAGGATCTTGGGCAGGGTGATCCGCTTCATGTGCGGGCAGAGGTTGCAGGGGCGGATGAACTCGACGTCCGGATACTCGACGGCGACGTTGTCGCTCATCGAGCACTCGGTGACCATCACCACCCGCCGCGGCCGGGCCTCGCCCACGTGGCGGATCATCGCCGCGGTCGAGCCCACGAAATCGGCCTCGGCCAGCACGTCCGGCGGGCACTCGGGATGGGCCAAGATCTCGACCCCGTCCCCCTGCGCCTGCCGATAGGAACGCAGCTCCTTGCCCGTGAAGCGCTCGTGCACCTCGCAATGCCCCTTCCAGAGGATGATCTGGACGTCGGTCTGCGAGGCCACGTACTTGCCCAGGAACTCGTCGGGCAGGAAGATCACCCGGTCGACGCCCAGCGACTCGACCACCGCCACCGCGTTGGCCGAGGTGCAGCAGATGTCCGACTCGGCCTTCACCGCCGCCGAGGTGTTGACGTAGGTCACCACCGGCACGCCGGGATAGCGCTGCCGGAGCAGCCGGATGTCGTCAGCGGTAATCGAGGCCGCCAGCGAGCAGCCGGCCAGCGGGTCCGGGATCAGCACCGTCTTCTCGGGCGAGAGGATCTTCGCCGTCTCGGCCATGAAGTGGACGCCGGCCAGCACGATGACGTCCGCGCCGGTCTTCGCCCCCTGCTGGGCCAGCGCCAGGGAGTCGCCAACGAAATCGGCCACCCCGTGGAAGATCTCCGGCGTCTGGTAGTTGTGGGCGAGCACGACGGCGTTCTTCTGCCGCTTGAGCTCGTTGATGGCGGCGATGTAGGGAGCATGGACCGGCCACTCCAGGTCCGGGATCACCGGGCGCACCTTCTCGTGGATGGCGGCGGTCATCCGCGCCACCTCCGGCGTGAAGTCGAGCGAAGCGTACGGCCGAGGAGTCTCCAGGTTCATCGATGTCTCCCTATGCTCACTTTGAGCATATCGAGCCTATAAGAAAGGGCCGGGCGTTGCCGGCCGAGGCTTATACTAGAACTGAGTATAACGAGTTGTCAAGTCTGTGGCGGGTGTGGCGGTCCGGGATCGCCGGGGCGTCATTTCCGCCGCTCAACGATTACAACAAGATCCGGGGGGAAAATCTGCCCAGAGGCCTCACTTCCGCTTCCGGGCCGCGCCCGCGATCAGCTCCCGGGCGTGGGAGAGGGAGGTGTCGGTGATCTGCTTGCCGGCCAGCATGCGGGCCACCTCCTCGACGCGGGCCTTCCCCTCCAGCTCCTCCACCTTCACGCTGGTGCGGCCGCCGTCCACCTTCTTGCTCACCCGGAAATGGAGGTCACCGTAGCTCGCCACCTGCGGCAGGTGGGTGACAGCGAGGATCTGTCCCCCCTTGGCGAGCCGCTGGAGCTTAGCCCCCAGGGCCGCGGCCTCGGCGCCGCCGATCCCGGTGTCGACCTCGTCGAAGACCAGCGTCGGATGGGCCGACTCCCCCCGCGAGGCGAGCTGCAGGGCGAGATGGATGCGCGACAGCTCGCCGCCCGAGGCGATGCGGGCCAGCGGACGCGGCGGCTCCCCCGGGTTCGGCGCGAAGAGGAAGACCACCTGATCGATGCCGTCGCGGCCGAAGTCGGTCTCCTCGCCGTCGCCCTTGCCTTCATCCAAAATCAAAGGGCTGCCGGCCCGGCGGCGGCGCTCCAGCGCCACGGCGAGGCGGGCGCGGGCGAGCCCGAGGTCCTTGAGCTCCCCTTCAATCCGTTCGGTCAGGGCCTTCCCCCAGACCTCCCGCGCCTTCGAGAGGGCCAGCGCCGCCTCCCGGTAGGCGTCCAGGGCAGCGGCGACCTTCCCTTCCAGCTCGTCGCGGTTCTCGGCGTCCCCTTCGAGCTCGGCCAGCTCGGCCTCGATCTCGGCCCGGCGGGCGAGCACGGCCCCGGAATCCCCCCCATGCTTGCGGCAGAGGCGCTCGATGACGGCCAGCCGCTCTTCGACGAAATCCAGCCGGGCGGGATCGGCCTCCAG
>QHVW01000531.1 GCA_003223675.1 Acidobacteriota bacterium | reverse complement strand
GTGGATCTGAACGGCGTGGAGGCGAGGCCGGGAAACGGCTGGCACCTCTCCGGCCTCTCCGGGACGCACCGGACGCGGCCCGTCCGTTTCGAGGCCGACCTCCTGATCGACGCCTCCGGCCCGGGCGGCTTCCTGGCCCGGCATCTGCCGATCCCCAGAGTCGAGACCGAGCCGCGCACCACCCTGGTCTTCGGGCACTTCGAGGGGATGGCCGACTTCGCCGAGGTGGCCGGCGGCGCGGCGCTCCCTCCGGGCCCCTATCCGGACGAGCAGGCGGCCGTCCATCACATCCTGGAGGAGGGGTGGATGTACGTCCTCCCCTTCGACCACGGCACCGTGAGCGCCGGCTTCGTGATCGCGGACGATCGCGCCCGGGAAGAGCTGGCGCCCCTCTCCCCGGATCAGGCCTGGGGGCATCTCCTCGCCCGCTACCCCACCCTGCGGGACCAATTCGCTCCAGCCCGTCCCGCCAAGCCGATCGGCAAGATCCCCCGCCTCCAGCACCGCCTGGCCCAGGCGTCCGGAGACGGCTGGGCCCTCCTCCCCCACGCCTACTGCTTCCTCTCCCCCCTTTTCTCGACGGGGATCGCCTGGAGCCTGCTGGCCGTCGAGCGCCTGGCCCTGCTTCTGGAGCGGGGTCCGGAAGGGCTCCAGCGCTATGGCGACCTCCTGAGCCGGGAGGCGGACCACATCCAGAAGCTCGTGGCCGGGGCCTACGCCATGATGGGGGATTTCGACCGCTTCGCCGCCGGCTCCCTCTACTACTTCGCCGCCGCCAGCTTCGCCGAGGCCAGCCAGCGCCTCCTTCCTCCTCCCGAGGACGGCTGGGCCTGGACCGGCTTCCTGGGCAGCACCGATCCGGTGACGCGTGAGACGCTAACCCGCGTCCTTGAGACGCTACGGGGACCCGGCTTCGAGGAGGAGATCCGGACCGCCATCGCGCCGCGCAACCTGGCGGGCCTGGCCGATCCCGGCCGCAACCGGCTCTACCCGGTGGATCTGGAATCGCTGGTGGAAAGCTCTGATCTGCTGGGGCTTACGCCGGAAGATATCCGGCGGCAGATCCCGCGGCTGCGAGGCGCCTCCTGACGTCTGAGACGGCAGCCTGGAATGGGACGGCCGGGATCTGGCGTGGGTCATTCGCCCCGAATCCTGCGTCGCACCAGATCCGGGGCGAAGCGTCCGCCCCGCGAGGCGAGCCGTCCGCCTCGAAAGGCGGGCACGCCGGATTCGGGGCGGACGGTCCGCCTCAGATCTTGGGTGGCGCAAGATTCGGCGTGGAGCGTCCGCCTCGAAAGGCGGGTGCTCCAGATTCGGGGCGGATGGCGCACGCCGCGAGGCGGGCGGCGCAAGATCGGGCGCCCCAGAGGTGGAATTTGGCCGCAGTTGTCGGGACCACGGTAGGCTGAGGGAATGACCGAGAAGCTGCCCAACATCCATCCTGGCGAGGTTCTACTGGAGGAATACCTGAAGCCCATGGGAATCAGCCAGAACCGCCTCGCGCGTGAGATCACGGTCCCGCCGCGACGCGTCAACGAGATCGTCCTCGGCAAGCGCGCCATCAGCCCGGATACGGCCCTCCGCCTTGCCCGCTACTTCGGCACCTCGGAGCGGTTCTGGCTCGGGTTGCAGGTGGATTTCGATCTCGAGGCGGCCAAACGCGCTCTTGCCGGCCGTCTCGAACGGGAGGTCAGGCCGGTGGCCTCCGCCGCCTAGTCTTCGCCGAAAATGCGGCGGTGCATCCCTTCGTGGGAGATAATCCGGCCGTGCTTGGCGTCTTCTTCGTCGGCCACCGGCTGCTCCTCCGGCGGCCCGGAATTCCGGAGGTGCTCCACAAAGCGCAGAGCCGCATGGACCTCGTTCTCGGGAAGGTCATCCACCAGGGCGCGTAGGCGTTCTCGGTCGGTCATGGCTCATCCTAGAGCCGTTTGGCTGCTGTGGGCAAATCAGCCACCCGGGACTCCCAGCCATCTTGAGGGTATTACGGGTGGTAAGCGCCGCTACGGGGAAGCGCTCGAAGGATCACGATGAGGAGCGTTTCTTCCTGCGAGAAAATCACTCGCCACTCCCCCACCCTCAGTCGGAAAGTCTCTTCTTTTAAGCCCTGCAGACGCTTCACGTCCCCTTGACCGGTCTGCGCGAAGCGATCTACCGCAGCGACGATCTTTTGGCGGACCTTTCGGTCCAGGCGCTCCAGGTCTTTTTCCGCGCGGTTTGACCAGCGGACCTGACGGCTCACTGATCACCCAAGAAGCGGCGTCGGATCTCCTCGTGAGAGATCAGGCGACCCTTGGCGATATCCTCCCGAGCTTCCTCAATCGCTATGAGGTCTTCGTCGGTCAGAGGCTCGTCGTCCAGCGGAGCTTCCCTCAACGCCACGAGGACAGGATCTGACTCGGGCTCATGGAGATGCTCCACAAAGCGCAGGGTCGCATCTACCTCCTCCTCGGGAAGGTCATCGACAAGGGCGCGGAGGCGTTCTCTCGCGGTCATGGCTCTATGCTAAAGAGGTTCGCCGCGTCTGGCAATCAAGAATTCGAAAACGCCCCCCTCCACCACCCCCCGCACCGCCCGGATATCCCCCTCCAGCATCCGGTCCCGCAGCATGGTCGGCGCCGCGTCCCGGACCTGGAGGTAGAGCCGCCGCGTCCCCTCGCCCAGCTCGGCCGCGATCTCCAGCCGCCGTTCGGGCCGGGTCCTCTCCTCGAAATCGTGGGCCTCCTGATCGGCCCGGTCCCAGTCGGTGGAGGCCTTGCGGGTGGAGGCGGGATCGCGCTTCATCGCCACCCGCCACTCGACCGCCTGCGCCGCCACCAGCAGCTCGATCGCCAGCACCGACTGCGCGTTGCGCAGCACCGTGCGGACCTTGCGGGCCGCGATGGTGGACATGGCGTTGTGGTCTTCGGCGTTCGCGGAGGTGGGTATGGAGTCGACGCTCGCCGGGTGGGTCAGCACCTTGTTTTCGGAGACGATGCCGGCCGCGGCGTACTGGACGATCATCAGCCCCGAGTTGATCCCCCGGTGGGGGATCAGGTTCGAGGGGAGATTGCGGCTCTGGTTGGAATCGAGCAGCATCTGGGTGCGCCGCTCGGAAATGTTCGCCAGCTCGGCCAGCGCGATCGCCAGGACGTCCGCCGCCATGCCCACCGGCTCGCCGTGGAAGTTGCCGGCCGAGTAGGAGATGCGCTCCCGGCCGTCATACCCCTCGGGCCAGTTGGCCGCGAATTCGTGATCGAAGGGAGTGCCGTCCCCCGGAAAGAAGAGCGGGTTGTCGGTGGCCGCGTTGATCTCCGCCTCGGCCACCCGGCGGGCGTAGGCGATGGCGTCGCGCGCGGCGCCGTGCACGGCCGGGGCGCAGCGCAGGGAGTAGACGTCCTGCACCGCGCCGGCCTTCTCGATCAGCCTGCTCCCCCGAATCCGTTCGCGGATGCCCGCCGCGCTGGCGATCTGCCCGGCGAGACCCCGGGCCGCGTGGACCTTGGGGTCGAAGGCCCGGGCGCAGCCGCAGACCGCCTCCAGGCTGAGCGCCGCCGCCGCGTCCGCCGCGGAAGCCAGGCGCTCGCCGTCGTGGACGGCCAGGGCGAGCAGCGCCGCCGAGAAGGTGGCGCCGTTGGTGAGGGCGAGGCCGTCCTTGTGCCGGAGCTCCGGGATCGCCATCCCCAGATCCGCCGCGAGGTGGTCCAGGCCGGAGCGCAGGTCGCGGGCGCGATGGGGGAGGTCCCCCGGCTCGCGGACCACGTAGTAGCGGCTCTCCCCCAGCAG
>QHVW01000530.1 GCA_003223675.1 Acidobacteriota bacterium | reverse complement strand
AACCCCCCCGACACGTTCAGCGTATGCCCGGTGATGTACCCCGCCTCCTCGCTGGCGAGGAAGAGGACGGCCGCGGCGACGTCGTCCACGGTGCCCAGGCGCTTGAGGGCGATGGAGCCGGTGAGCGCCTCCTTGGCGGCCTCGGGGAGCGCCTCGGTCATCGCGGTCTCGATGTAGCCCGGAGCCACCACGTTGGCCGTGATGTTGCGGCTGCCCAGCTCGCGGGCCAGCGACTTGGTGAAGCCGATCAGCCCCGCCTTGGAGGCCGCGTAGTTCGCCTGGCCGGCGTTGCCCATCATGCCCACCACCGAGGAGACGTTGATGATCCGCCCCCAGCGGCGCTTCATCATCCCCCGGATCACCTCCTTGGAGAGCGCGAAGGCGCCGGTCAGGTTGGTGCGCAGCACCCGCTCCCAGTCGTCGAGGGACATGCGGGCGAGCAGGTTGTCGGCGGTGATGCCGGCGTTGTTGACCAGGATGTCGATCTCCCCGAAGTCGGCCGGCAGGCTCTTCAGCCGCTCGCCGAAGGTCGCGGGCTGGGAGACGTCGAGCGCCAGCGGCCGGGCGCAGCCCCCTCCGGCGTCGATATAGGCGGCGAGCGATTTCAGCTTCTCCTCGTTGCGCGCCGCCACCACCACCCGCGCTCCCTGGAGCGCGAGGAGCTTGGCGATCGCCTCGCCGATCCCCTGGGAGGCCCCGGTCACCAGGGCGGTCTTACCGTCGAGCTTGAGCATTCAGCCTTCCTCCTCGGCCAGGAGCTGCCGGAGATGGTCGGGATCCGAGATCGCGGTTGCGCGGGCCGACTGGACGATCCGCCGGGTGAGCCCCGAGAGCACGTTGCCCGGCCCCACCTCCACGAACGTCTGGACGCCGAAATCGGTCTCCATCCGGAGCACCGATTCGACCCAGCGCACCGGGCTGTCGATCTGCCGCACCAGCGCGTCCCGCGCCGCCTCCCCCGTAGTGACGGGAGCGGCGTCGACGTTGGTCACCACCGGCACCTGGGGATCTTTGAAGGGGGTGGCCGCGAGCAGGGGGGTCATCCCCTCGCGGGCCGGGCGCATCAGCGGCGAGTGGAAGGGGGCGGAGACGGCGAGCAGGGTGGCCTTGCGGGCGCCGCGCTCTTTGGCCAACGCCACGGCGCGGTCGATCGCCACCTTGTCGCCGGCGATCACCGTCTGGGCCGGACCGTTGTAGTTGGCCACGGCGCAGACCTCGCGTTTTTCTCCAGATCCTGAAGCCTCGGCGGCGATTCCGGCGATGGTCTCGGGATCGAGGCCGATGATGGCGGCCATCGCCCCCTGGCCTACCGGCACGGCCTCCTGCATGAGCTCGCCGCGCCGCCGCACCAGGCGGAGGGCGTCGGCGAAATCGAGCGCTCCGGCCGCCACCAGGGCCGAGTACTCGCCCAGGCTGTGCCCCGCCACGGCCACGGGTGTGAGCTCCGGAGCCATCGCGGCGAGGGCGCGGAGCACGGCGACCGAGGCGGCGACCAGGGCCGGCTGGGTGTTGGCGGTGAGGTTGAGCTCCTCCTCGGGCCCCTCCCAGCAGAGGCGGGAGAGCGGGAAGCCGAGGGCCTCGTCCGCCTCCTCGAAGGTGGAGCGGGCCTCGGGGGACGCGTCAGCCCAGGCCTTGACCATGCCCACCTTCTGGGAGCCCTGGCCGGGAAAGACGAACGCGAGCTTCCGGGTGACGAGACTCATCCGGCTTCGGCCTCCTGACGGTTGCCCAGGAGGCGCTCCTCCTGGCGGCGCAGCTCCGCGAGCTTATCGCTGATCTTGCGGTCGATCCGGGCGTTGGAGAATTCCACGGCCCGGCGGATGGCGTTCTGGATGGCGCGGGCGTTGGAGCGGCCGTGGCCGATGAAGCAGCCGCCGTTCAGGCCCAGCAGCGGCGCCGCGCCGTATTCGCTGTAATCGGTGCGCTCGCGGAAGCGGTCGAACGCCGGCTTGGCGAGCTGGTAGCCGAGCTTGCCGCGCGGGCTCGCCGAGATCTCCTCGCGCAGCATGCGGAGGATGAATTCGGCCAGCCCCTCGGCGCTCTTGAGCACCACGTTGCCCACGAAGCCGTCGCAGACGATCACGTCCACCGAGCCGTCGAACAGGCCCCCGCCCTCGACGTTGCCGACGAAATTGAGCCCGGTCGTCTTCAGCCCCTTGAAGACCTCGCGGGTGAGGTCGGTCCCCTTCCCCTCCTCTTCGCCGATCGACAGCAGGCCGATGCGGGGTGACGGGGTGCCGATCACCTCCTGGGCGTAGAAGTGGCCCATGACGGCGAACTCGCGCAGGTGGACCGGCTTGCTGTCCACGTTGGCGCCGACGTCGAGGAGCACGGTGCGCCCCTGGCGGTTGGGCAGCACGGCGGCCAGCGCCGGCCGGTCGACGCCGGAGACGGTGCCGATCACCATCTTGGCGGCGATCATGGCGGCGCCGGTGTTGCCGGCGGTGACCATGGCCTGGGCGCGCCCCTCCTGGACCAGCTCGGCGCAGAGGCGCAGGGAGGAGCGGCGCTTCTTGCGGATCGGCGTGATCGCGGGCTCGTCCATGCCCACCACCTCCTCGGCGTGGACGATCTCGATCCGCCCGTCCGGGGCTCCCAGACGGCGCAGCTCGGCCTCGACGCGGGCGCGATCCCCCACCAGGAGGATCGAAGAGCCGTCCTCGCGGGCGGCCCGGAAGGCGCCCTCCACCGCGCTCTGCGGCGCAAAGTCCCCCCCCATGGCGTCTACGGCGATCGGCATGGTTGGAGCGCGATTCTATCTCGATCGGTCAGATTGCCGGCCCCTCACTCCCCAACCCCTCTCTCCCATCCCTCCACCCGCCCTGACGGGGAGAGAGGGGCTCAAGACCCTGTCTCGGCAAACCGAGCTGACTTCTCCCTCTTCTCCCCGTCAGGGCGGGTGGCGGGATGGGAGAAGAGGGCCGGGTGATGAGGGCCGACGGACCGGGGACGCCGACGCTGACTACCTAGAGGTTCTCTTTCCCCTCGATCACCTGCCGGCCGCGGTACTGCCCGCAGTTGGGGCAGGCGCGGTGGGGCAGCTTGACCTCGCCGCAGTTGGGGCAGGTCGAGGTGGCGGGGCGCGCCAGCGCGTCGTGCGCGCGGCGCTTGTCGCGGCGGGCCTTGGAGTGGCGTCGTTTCGGATTCGGCATGGTCGTCGGGCCTCTTCGGGTCTACAGGTCCTTAAAGTCTCGTCACTTCGTCTCTTGCAGCCGGCTCTTCAGCGCGGCGAGGGATTCCCAGCGGGGATCCTTCTTGGTCTCCGCGCAGGAGCAGGCTCCGGCGTTCAGGTCCGCGCCGCAGTCGGGGCAGAGCCCCCTACAATCGGCGCGGCAGAGCGGCTTCATCGGCACGTTGAGCTGAAGCTGCTCGATCAGGATGGGGTCCGTCTCGAGGATCTCCTCGGGGATGATCCACTGCCCCAGGTCCTGCTCGTGCAGCGCGTGCTCGCTCTCCGCTTCCGGGTTGCGATCCACGACGATCATCAGCTCGACGTCGGCCTCGGTGGGCTCGACGATCGGCGTCAGACAGCGATTGCAGCTCAGGGTCTGCTCGTAGGAGAGCCGCGCCCGGAGGAAAAACCCCGGATCGGCGTACACCACCTGGCCGCGCCACCGGACCGGGCTCAAGGCCAGCAGCTCGGGGCGTTCCAGGGTCTCCGGAGAAACGCTCTGCGTCTCGTCCCAGTTGAAAGGCTCGTCACGAACCTGATCCAGCCAAATCTTCATCCATCGACCTCCAACCGGGGCAAACGCGAAGGCTATAGGGTTTACCCGCCCCTGTCAATCGCAGGCGTGCAGGCGGAGCAGGAAGGCGGACGGCGACCGGGTCGCCACGGCCGAGGCCCGCTCGCAGGCGGCGAGGGGGGAGAGCAGCGTCTCCCAGTCGCGCCAGCGCTGGACCTGCCGCCGCTCCGCCAGGGGGAACCTCTCCAGCCCCTTGCGGAACTGGGAGACCCGGCGCAGGGCCGGCCCGGGCCGCAGCCAGAGCCCCAGGATCATGCCGTCCGATCCGTCCCCGGCCGGCGGGACCAGCGTCGAGATCTGGGGCGCGAGGGCCTCCGCGCGAGCGAGGCTCGCGTCGTCGAGCGCAACAACGCTCCATCCGGCCACATTCCCGTTCGGCAGGTTCTGCGCCAGCAATCCCCCCAGCCCTTTGGCCGGCAATCCCCAGCGCTTCTCCCCCTCGGGATTGAGGATCGCGAGGCCCGGCACCTTCCCCAGCGGTCCCAGGCTCAGGCCGCCGTCGGCGTCGAAGAGCATCATCGCCGCCGGCGGCAGCGGCTTCTCCGCGTCGGCCGGCCAGTCGGCGCCCGCCACGGCGAGCAGGGCGGGCGCGTCCGGCCCCTACATGCTTGAGGACGTAATTCCCGGCCGGGAAGTCCGAGATGTCCTCGCCGAGGCGGAAGAGCCCCAGGCTGGAGGCGTCATAGACGGTGGGGAAACTATTCCCCACCGGCGGCGGGGGCTCGTTTCCGAGGCGCACCGTCCAGTAGCCGTCCCGCCAGGCGACGTGGAGGACCCGCTCCTCCGGGCCGTCGCTTCCCCCCTGGGTCTCCTTGACATCGCCGCCGCGCAGCCAGGGGTTGTCGGCCAGGCGGCCGGCGAGCTTGGCCACGGCGGCTAGCTCGGGATAGACCCGCGCCACCAGCAGGAAGCGCTTGCCGTCGAGGTCCGAGCAGGCCACGATCTCGCTCGACGGCGGCACCGCGAACGGCCCGAACGGGCGCATCACCGGCGCCGGCAGGTCCGCCACCCGGGCCGCCGCGGCCAGATAGGACGCCGGATCGGCGAGCGCCCCTTCCAGTTTGCCCAGGTTCTGGTGCGGATAGGGGATCCACAGGCAGGCGCCGTACCCCCCCGAGGCGAGCAGCCGCGCCGGCAGCCCCGAGGCGAGCGCCTCCCGCTCCCGCGGCCAATAGGCGTAGAACAGATACGCCACGGCCAGCAGGAGGAGGGGCAGGGGGATCGCGAGCCGCAGGAGGCGCCTCATGGCGGCGGGAAACTACCACAAACCCTCACCGGGAGAGGGGAGACAGCGAATGTAGGGGCGGCGGCCCTGCGTGGCCGCCCTGGGCGGGTGGCGGGCTTCGGAACAGGGCGGCCACACAGGGCCGCCCCTACGGAAACGTCAGATGAGGGCCGAACGCCTCACTGGCGCTCCCCGCAGACCGGATTCACGCAGTGCGGATGATCGCTCCGATTGGTGTAGCTGGGGTGGCAGTGGGTGAGGCTCGCGAACAGCGCCCAGCAATCCTGGCCGACGGTGGAGCACGACCAGCCGGTGTGGAAGTTCGTGGTGCCGGGCACCTTCAGGTCCGGCTGCTCATCGCAGTTGGTGTCCACCACGAACGAGGTCGGGACCACCGTCTCGCGGAGGCCGCCGGTGTAGCACCACGGCATGCCCGTGATGCCCAGTTGGATCGTCTGACGGACGGGCCCGGCGACCTGGCCAGTGTCCACCCGGGTAAACCGCACGCAGGCGTTGACCGACAGAGTGCCGTTGAACGTGCCGCAGTTGGCGCAATCCGGACCCACCGTGGCCGTGATCGCCGTCTGGGTCTGCGGGCCGCAGGCGCAGACGTCGACCTGCCAGTCGGTGTTCCCCACCCCGGGGCAGAACACGGTGAGATTGCTGGAGCTGCGCATCCTGAGGGCGCGCAGGATGACGGGGATGGTGGCCGTTCCCGAGGAGCTGAAGACGCCGTCCGCCAGGCGCTCCACCACCGTGTCCGTGCTCCCCGCGACCCCGGCCGGCGACGTCGCCAGCGGCACGCCGGTCAGCGGGACCGACCCCGAGAACGCCGACGAGCCCGTGCAGAAGAAGTCCGCCGGCAGCGGGTTGCTCGTGAAGGCGGCCCGCGTCCCGTCCGAGGTCGTGAAGATGTCGACCCCGTGCGTGATCGTGGGCGGCTGCGCCGCGGCGGGCAGCGCCAGCAGGATGCCAAGAGGGATTCCCCAACAGACCTGTCTCCAGGTGATCGTACCCATGAAAGCTCTCCTATCTCGCGCACCTCCGGCAGGAAGAGCGCGGCGTTGAGGTTTGCCAGGACGGACCGGTCCGGACCGCCTATCGTCAGGGGTGCACCCAGAGCTTGTGCAATTTAGTTTGTTTAAAATTGTCGTGTCAAGACCTTGACGGCCGGCCCGCCGGCGGGAATGAGGCGTTCGCCGGGGCCGGCGGATGGCTCGCCGGGCCCGGCGGGAGGCTCGCCGGCTCCGGCGGACGGCTTGCCGGCTCCGGCGGACGGCTTGCCGGGCCCGGCCGTTCAACCGCCGGAGCCGGCCGTTGATCCGCCGGGGCCGGCGGACCGTTCGCCGGAGCCGGCGGGTCGCCTGCCGGGGCCGGCGAGCCTCCCGCCGGCCCCGGCGGTCCATTCGCCGGCTCCGGCGGACGAGCGGCCGGCCCCGGCGAGAGGGCCGCCGGGCGGAACGGTCCGGCTCTCTCTAGTCCTCCAGGTGCCAGGGCACGCCGATCACCACGATTCGCGAGCCGCCCCGCTGCAGGAGGGCCCGGCGCAGCCGCCGCGCCCGCCGGTTGCGCAGCACGTACTGCCACCAGTGCTGCTTGATCAGCTCGGGGACGGTGAAACGCAGCGCCTTGCGGGTCAGCCGGTTCCAGCTATCGGTCGAGATCGATCTCCACGACCGCCGTTGCGATCTCCCGCAGCAGATCCTCCTCCCCCTCCTCGACGCCGAGGTCCACCATCTCGGCGCTGGCGTCGCGGACGAGGTCGGAGAGCAGGTCCTCCTCCGGATAGGCCTCCAGGGGCGGCATGGCGCGGAAGGGGCGGGCGCCGGACTCGACCGTCTCGCGCAGGAAATCCGCGTAGGCGCGGGCCGAGCCGGCCAGGCTGTGGTGGAGCTCCATGTGCCGGCGCGCGTTCTCCCCCATCCGGCGGCGCAGGGGCTCGTCCCCGGCCAGGAGGCGGAGATAGGCCAGCAGCAGGTTTCCCATCCCCAGCAGACGGACCACCGTGCCCGAGGTCTCCCCGGCCGTGGGATGGCGGAGGCTCACGGCCACGTCGCACGCCCGCATATAGAGAAGGAAGCGGTCGATCTCCAGCCGGCCGGTGACGGTGACCCCGGTGCGCAGCTCGGGGGTGAGGACGCGGTCGAAATCGAAATGCGGCGAGACCTCCCCCACGATCCAGAGCCGCGCGCCCGGCACCTCCCGCCGCAGGCGGGCGAAGGCGCGCAGCAGCACCTCGGGCCGCTTGGAGGCGGTGAGAAAGCCGAAGGTCGCCACCACGAAATCCCCCGGCGCGACCCCCAGCTCCGACCGCGCCGCCGCCTCGGAGATCTCCGGCAATCCCGCCAGGCTCAGATGATGGGGAATCGTGGCGATCCGCGTCAGGGGTCGCGAGGCGAGCACCCGGTCGCGCGTGACCTGGTTGTGCACGATCACGCCGCGACTGGAATCCACCGCCCGCTCGAACAGCGGATAGCTCCAGGCATCGAGCGGCACGCCGGTCGCCACGCACCGCCGCGCCATGGCCTCGCCGGTCCGCCCATAGGCGTAGCGCATCTCGCGCACGTAGGCCTCGGGGTCCCCGGCGAACAGCGTGAGGTCCCGCACGAGATGATGGATCACGTATTCGTGCAGCACCACCACGCCGGGATGATCGATCAGCGACTGGTAGATCGACGCGTGATAGTCCCGGTTGTTGCCGAGTTGATAGAGCACCGCGTCGAACCGTCCCGCCGCGAGCAGCCCCGGCAGCGCCTTGTGCCCGTGGACCGGGAACCGGGTCTCCGCGGGCCGCAGCCCCTCGTCCACGATCAGCTCGATCTCGCAATGCGCCGCCAGATGGGGCAGCAGCTCGGCGCTGTAGTCCGCGATGCCCGATCTCTGCGGAGGAAGGGGGCTGTAGTAGGCGAGGCGCATGATGGACCCTGTTTGACGCAAATTGCAAGGATGTCTAAGATGATGTCCGGGGGACATCGTGAAGCCCGACTCTATCCCAACCCGGATCTCCCTCCTCCTCCTCGCGAGCCTGGCGCTCGCCGGCTGTCGCGACGTGAGGTCCTTCCTCTGGC